>NZ_JBEOSD010000143.1:0-21432 GCF_040302735.1 Streptomyces sp. NPDC097619
CGCCGCGGCCTGCGCCCGCTCCGCCACGCTAACCGGGTGAGCCCCCCACCGCCTCTATGGCGGTGCGGGGCTCACCCGTGTGCGGGGGCCGGATCCCGGCTACCGGCGGACGTAACTGCCGGGCGTGCTGCCGAAGTAGCGGCGGAAGGCCAGGATGAAGCCGTTGGTGCTGACGAAGCCGACCTGGGCGGCCACCGAGCCCACCGCCTGCCCCTGGTCCAGCAGGTACAGGGCGTGGTTGAGGCGGAGCCGGGTGCGCCACTCGGAGAAGGCCATGCCGGTCTCGGCGCGGAAGGCGCGGCGCAGGCTGGTGGAGCTGGTGTACAGCTCGGCGGCCCAGGCGGTGGCGGTCCGGGTGTCGCCCGGGTCGCCCGCCAGCCCGCGGGCCACGGCGACGGCGGCCGGGCTGACGGGCTGCGGGAGCGGCAGGCAGTCCGGGTGGGCGGCGCTGAGGGCGGCGAAGACCTTCGGGTCGTCGGGCTCGGCGGTGCTGCTGCGGACCCGGCCCAGGAGCAGGGCGCGCTGGGCGTCGGTGACGTTGACGGGGACGGGTTCGGTGGCCGCGAGGTCGAACAGGGCGGCGTCGAAGGACTCCGAGACGACGAGGGAGTCGGGGTCGAAGCGGGCGCTGTGCACCACTCCGGCGGGGATCCACAGGGCCACGGAGGGACCGAGTTCGTGGTCGCGGCCGAGGGCGGACAGGGTGATCCGGCCCATCGGCACGTACAGGAACTGGTGGAAGTCGTGGACGTGGGGCGGGTGTCCGGCGACGGTGATGTAGTCCTCGTCGGCCAGGACCGGCGCCCCCGGCGCCGCACCCTTGGCCCGGGCCGCCCCCGGTCCGGCCGGCTCGGTCCGGGCCGCCGTGGCGGCGGGCGCCGGGCGGCTCTCGGGAGCCGTGCGGTGTTGCGGTGCGGCGGTGGGCCGGCGGTGGCTCCCCGTCGCGGTGCGCAAGGTCATCGTGGTCATGGATTCCCTCCCCTTCGTGGCAGGGCCGGATCTGACCCCTGAATGCGATCGGCCCGCCTCCATCCTTGGACGGCTGCCACTGCGGTAAGGCTAACCTAACTTCTGCCCAGTGGAACCCGGTGAGGAGCCTACGAACCCCCATGAATCCATCCGCCCCGCAAGCGGCGGCGTCCCCTCCGCGCACCGCGCGGACCCGCGCGGTGCGCGGAGCACCGGTGGCGCTGCTCGCCTGCCTGATCCTGATGGTGGTGGTGACCGCGGGCATCGGCCTGGGCACCCGGGACATCGCCCCGACCGCCGTCCTGCGCATCCTGTTCGACCCGCTGGGCACCGGTTACGACCACGACGTGCTGTGGACGGAGCGGATCCCCCGCACCCTCCTCGGGCTCGCGGTCGGCGCCGCACTGGGCGCGTCGGGCCTGCTGATGCAGGCGTTGACGGTGAACCCGCTCTCCGATCCGGGGATCCTGGGCGTGCAGCAGGGCGCCGCGCTGGCCGTGGTGCTCGGCATCCTCTTCCTCGACGTGGACACCGCGCGGGGCTTCTTCTGGCTGGCCCTGGCCGGTTCGGCGGTGACCGCGGCCGCCGTGTACGCGGTCGGCACCCGGACCCGGGCGGGCAGCAGCACCCTGGGGCTGGTCCTGGCCGGAGTGGCCATCGCGGCGCTGTTGGCCTCGGTGGTGACCCTGCTGGTGGTCCGTGACGAGGCCGTCTACTCCTCGCTGCGGTTCTGGTCGGTGGGGCAGTTGTCCGGGCGGTCCCAGGTGCTGGGGCAGATCGCCCCGTTCGCGCTCGTCGGTCTGCTGCTGGCCCTGCCGATGGGCCGCACCCTCAACGCGCTCGCCCTCGGCGAGGACACCGCCCGGGGCCTGGGCGTCCGGGTGGAGCGGGCCCAACTGGCCGGCGCGGGCGTGGCCGTGCTGCTGTGCGCCGCGGCCACCGCCGCGGTCGGGCCGGTGGCCTTCGTGGGGCTGGTGGCCGCGCACGTGGCGCGGATGCTGGTCGGCTCGGACCACCGCTGGTCCCTGCCGCTGTCCATGGTCTGCGGGGCGGTGCTGCTCGTCGGCGCCGACACCGCCGGCCGGCTGATCCTGGACCACGGCGAGATCCAGGTGTCGGTGATGACCGGCATCGTCGGCACCCCCTTCTTCGTGTGGCTCGCCCGCCGCCGCGACCTGGTGCGGATGTGACCCCGTGACCGAGAAGACCCTGAACGCCGCGGCCCCCGCGGCCGCCGCCGAAGACTCCGTCAGGTCGGTCCCGGCCGGGGCCGTCGCCGCCGGCCCGAGCGGCGCGGCCGCCGTGGCCGCCCGGCTGACCGCGGCCCGCCGGGCCGCGACCCGGCGGCTGGCCCTGGTCTGGACGCTGACCTCCCTCGCCCTGCTGGGCCTGCTCACGGCCTCCGTGCTGCTCGGGGGGCTCCGGGGGATCACCCCGGGCGAGGTGCTGCCGGCCGCGTTCGGGCTGCGCACCGGGATCGCCGACTACGTCGTCCACGTGATCCGGCTGCCCCGGGCGCTGGCCGCGCTGCTGGGCGGGGCCCTGTTCGGGCTGGCCGGGGCGCTGTACCAGCGGCTGATCCGCAATCCGCTGGCGACCCCGGACGTGGTGGGCGTCTCGGCCGGGGCCGGAGCGGGCGCCGTGACGGTGCTGCTGCTGGTGCCGGCCCTGCCCTACGGGATCGAGGCGGCCGCCGTCGCGGGCGCCTTCCTGATGATCGGGGCGATCCTGGCGCTGTCCACCCGCAACGGCACGGTGGACACCTACCGGCTGGTGATCATCGGCATCGGTCTGGCCGCGGTGTGCGCCGCCTACACCAACTACCTGTTCACGATGGCCGGGGAGCAGGGGCTGGCGCAGGTGATGCGCTGGCTGGTCGGCAGTGTCAGCGGGGCCACCTGGCAGGGGGTCGGCACGCTGGCCGTGGCCCTGGCGGTGTGCGCGGTCTGCGCGGCCCCGCTGCACCGGGCCCTGTCGGCGCTGTCCCTGGGCGACGAGCTCGCCGCCGGGTTGGGCAGCCGGGTCGGTCGGGTGCGGACCGCGGCCCTGCTGCTGGGCGCCGCCGCGGCGGCCCTGGCGACCAGCGTGACCGGGCCGATCGGGTTCGTGTCCCTGGTCAGCGGTCCGCTCGCGGCCCGGCTGGTCGGCAACGAGCGGGCGCTGGTGCTGGCCCCGGCGGTCGGCGCGGTCATCGTGCTCGCCGCCGACGTGGTCGCGCAGCACGGCCCGCTCATCTCCCCGGTGCCGACCGGGGCGGTCACCGCCCTCATCGGCGCCCCCTACTTCGTCCTGCTGATCCTGCGCCGCGGCCAAGGAGCCCCGTCATGACCCCTTCCGCACCGGCCGCCACGGCCGCCCTCGCGGCCCGTTCGGTGACCGCCGGGTACGACGGCCGGACCGTCGTGGACGGGCTGTCCCTGGACATCGAGCCGGGTCGGATCACCGCCCTGGTCGGCCCCAACGCCTGTGGCAAGTCGACCCTGTTGAAGTCGCTGGCCCGGCTGCTGCCGGTGGCCTCCGGCTCGGTGCTCCTGGACGGCCGGGACATCCACGCCCTGCCGACCCGCGAGGTGGCCCGGCGGCTCGGCATCCTGCCGCAGACGCCGATCGCCCCGGAGGGCATCACCGTCGGCGACCTGGTGCGCCGGGGCCGTCATCCGCACCAGCGGTTCGGGCAGCGCAGCACTCCGGCCGAGGACCTGGTCGTGGCGGAGGCCCTGGAGGCCACCGGGACCGCCGAGCTGTTCGACCGCCCGGTGGACCAGTTGTCCGGCGGGCAGCGGCAGCGGGTGTGGATCGCCCTGGCCCTGGCCCAGGAGACCCCGACCCTGCTCCTGGACGAGCCCACCACCTATCTCGACATCGCGCACCAGATCGAGGTCATGGACCTGCTCGCCGATCTGAACGAGCGGACCGGCCGGACCATCGTGCTGGTCTCCCACGACCTCAACCAGGCCGCCCTGTACGCCTCCACCATCGTCGCCATGCGCGACGGCCGGATCGTGCGCCGGGGCGAGCCCCACGAGGTCCTCACCGAGCAGACCGTGGCCGAGGTCTTCGGCCTGGACTGCCTCGTCGTCCCCCACCCCCGAACGGACCGGCCGCAGATCTTTCCCCTGGGCCGCCGGTACCGCACCCCCGCATAGGAGAACCACCCGTGTCCACGTACCGCAGCAGCACCCGTACCGCCGCCCGCCGCGCCGTCGTCGCGAGCACCGCCGCGCTGTCGCTGGCCCTCCTCACCGCCTGCGGCGGCGGCTCGGACTCCGGTGACTCCGGGAAGTCCGGTGAGAAGTCGGCCCCGAAGGACGCCTTCTCGATCAGCCAGAAGAACGCCTGGGGCACCACCGAGGTCAAGAAGAAGCCGGTGCGCGTCGCGACCGTCTCGGACGGTGACACCGCCATCGCCCTGGCCCTCGGCATCGTCCCCGTCATCACCCCCGACGTCGAGGACGGCGGGAAGGTCGCCGAGTACAAGCAGCGCGCCGTCGACGGCCTGAAGGCCGGCAAGCTGAAGACCTACGACGACACCGACGGCACCGCTTACGAGGCCGTCGCCGCCGAGGCCCCCGACATCATCCTGGGCATGAACACCTGGGAGATGGACAAGGACTACGCCAAGCTGGCGCCCATCGCCCCGGTGGTGACGTACACCGACAAGGCGCAGGCCGACACCTTCACCTGGCAGGACCGGCTGCGCCGGGCGGCCGAGGCCCTCGGTCTGAAGGAGAAGGGCGAGGCGGTCATCGCCGCGGCGGAGAAGACCACGGCGGACGCGGCGGCCGCGCATCCCGAGTTCAAGGGGAAGACGTACACCTACGCGGTCGTCCACCCCGAGCAGATCAGCTTCCAGTCGTACGCCTCCCAGGACCCGGGCGTCTTCGAGAAGTTCGGCCTGGTCAAGACCGACAAGGCGAAGAACTACGGGCCGGACAGGAACGGCATCAGCCTGGAGAACCTGGACCAGCTCGACGCCGACGTCCTCCTCGTGACGTACCCCTTCGGCGACCGCGGCGTGATGAGCCCGGCCGAACTGGAGGGCAACAAGCTCTTCACGTCGCTGAAGGCCGTCAAGGAGAAGCACTTCGCGGTGGTGCCCTCGGAGAACACCCTGGCCTCCGCCATCGCCTACCCCGACGCGCTCAGCGCGCCCTGGGCCACCGAGCAGCTGACGCCGCTGCTCGCGAAGGCCGTCGCCGGCAAGTAGCAGCCGGAGCCCCGAACCGGGCGCCGCGGAACGGTCTCCGCGGCGCCCGCCCCCCGCCCGCCCCCGGGCGGATCCCGCCGTCCGAGGAGACCCGCATGTCCAGCCGTAACCCGCGTTCCGTCGTCACCTTCCCCATCGTCCTCCGGGAACTGACGGTCCTCCGCGTCACCGACGTGACCCCGGGCATGCGGCGCGTCACCCTCGGCGGCCCCCAACTGGGCGCGTTCCGCAAGGACGGCCTGGAACTGCCCGCGCTCAGCAGCGAGGGCTTCGACGACCACGTCAAGTTCTTCTTCGCCGAGGAGGGGGCCGCCGGTCCCGTCCTGCCCGGCCAGAACGTGTCCAGCCTGGACTGGCCCGCCGACGCCCGCCCCCTCACCAAGGACTACACGCCCGTCCGCTACGACCCCGAACTCGGCGAGATCGACTTCGACTTCGTCAACCACGCCGGGGGCGTCGCCTCCGCCTGGGCGCGGGACGCCCGCCCCGGGGACGTCACCTGGATCGCCGGCCCGAAGATGTCGCACCGGCAGCCGGAGGGCGCGGACTGGCTGCTCGTCATCGGCGACGAGACCGCCCTGCCCGCGATCGGCCGCTGGCTCGCCGAGATGCCGGCCGGGACCCGCGCCCGGGTGTTCATCGAGGTCGGCGAGGAGGACCACCGCCAGGACCTGCCGACCGCGGCCGACGCGGAGATCACCTGGGTGGTCCGCGACGGCGCGCCCGCCGGCAGCACCGACCTGTTGGAGCGGGCCGTGCGTGCCATGGAATGGCTGCCGGGCACCGTGTTCGCCTGGGCCGCCGGCGAAGCGCTCACCCTGAAGGGCCTCCGCAGGCACCTGGCCGTGGACCGCGGGGTGCCGCGCGAGTGGACCCACATCACCGGCTACTGGCGGCGCACGGCCACCGCCCACCCGGTCGCCGCCAAGGCCGTCACGGGTGAGCGGGCGGTCCCGGAGGCGGAGGAGACCGACCCGCACGACCGGCTCCACGAACTCACCGACCTGGCCCCGGGGCTGGCCATCCGCACCGCGGTCACCATCGGCCTGGTGGACCTCGTCTGGCAGGGCGTGCGCGACGGGGCCGAACTCGCCGCCCGCACCGGCACCGACCCGCGCACCACCGGCGCCCTGCTCGCCTACCTCACCGAGCTGGAGGTCCTGGAGCACGTCCCGGACGGGTTCACGCTGAGCCCCGTCGGCGAGGAACTCGTCGAGGACGACCACTCCCTGGAGGAGTACGACCTGCGCGGGGCGCAGGCCGCTCTGGACCTCTCCCTGTCCGGCCTGCACGAGACCCTGCGCACCGGCCGCGCCGGCTACCGCACCCCCTCCGGCGCCCCGCTCGCGGTGGCCCTCGCCGCCGACGAACGCCTCGGCGGCGCGGCCCGGGAGGCCGTGGAGGACGAGGCGGCGTGGATCGCCCCCGGCGTCCGCACCGGTTGGGACTGGGCGGCCACCCCGTCGGTGACCCTGGCCGGGAACGGCTCCGGGGCCGTCGCCAATACGCTGGTGAAGGCCCACCCGGAGCTGCGGGTCCGGATCGCCGCCCTGCCCTCCGTGCTGCGGACCGTCGCCGACCGGGTCCTGGAGAGCGACGTACGGCCCCGGGTCGAGCTGGTGCCCGCCTCCGGCCCCGTCCCGGCGGGCGACGGCACCGTCCTGCTGGTCAAGCTTCTCGACCAACTGCCGGACGAGGACGCCGTCCTGATGCTTCGTGAGAGCGCCGCCGCCCTCGCCGAGAGCGGCACCCTGCTGCTGGTCGAGCAGGTCGAAGGGGCGGAGGGCGTCACGGAGGACACCGAGGCCGCCCTGCACCACCTACGCCTGAAGGCGGCCTTCGGTTCGGGGCTGCGCGGCGAGGGCGAGTTCGCCGAACTCGCCGTGCGCGCCGGACTGACCGTCCGCTCCTGCCGCGACATCGGCTGGGACCACCGGCTGTGGGAGCTGGGCCGCTGAGGCCCGGGCCACTGAGCACGGGCCACTGAGGCCGGGCCGCCGAGTCGAACCCCGGTGGCAGCGGAACCGGAGGGTGCGCGGCGGGCGACCGACCGCCCGGCACCCTCCGGTTCCGGCCACGGAAGCCTTTACGAGCGAACGGATTCCGCCGGCCCCCGGCGCGCCGTAGGGTGAGGTCCGACGGTCCGATTCGCTCCACTTCCGGGGGGACGCATGAGCGAGGACGCGACTTCCACCCTGCCCGCGACCGATGTCCGCACCCTCGCCCGGCGGGTGGTCCTGCGCACCGCCCCGGGCGAGGAACCCTACTTCGACGCGATGGCGGACGCCTGGTTCGCCGCCGGGCCCCGCGGCGCCCGGCGCGCCGGGCGCCGGACCCCGACCTCCTTCTCCCCCGCCGACGCGGTGGACCTGGTCGTCCTGGCGACCCCGGTGGTGCTCACCGTGCTCAGCGGCGCCGCCTCCGACCTGCTGGCGGACTGGCTGCGCACGGCGGCCCGACCGCGCCGCCGGTGGTGGCGCCGCCGCCGCGGCGTCCCCGGGAACACCCCCGTCGTCGCGCCCGCGGACCTGGACTGGAGCGTCTGGGAACCCCGGATCGCGGCGGCCGCGGCCCGACAGGGCATGACCGTGCCCATGGCTGCCGCCTTCGCGGCGGCCCTGCGCGCCGAATGCACCCCGGAAGGGGCCACCGCCCCGGTCCCGGAGGCGGCGGCCCCGCGGACCGGAGGTGCGGCGGCGGCACACGCGACGGCCGGGACCCCCGAAGCCCCGCCCGTCCCCGAAGCCCCTCGGACCCCCGAGGTGTCCGACATCCCCGAGGACCGCACGGGGACGGACGCGGCGGAGGACGATACCGGAACCGGCTCCGGGGACGACGGCGGCTCCCCCCGCGGCTGACCGCCGTGGAGAGCACCCCGTCCCCGTCGCCCACCGCACCCGCACCCTCCGCCCCGCCCGTCGCCCACGCCGCGCCCCCGTCCCCGACGGTCTCGCGGTTCGCGCTGCTCGCCCTGACGGCCGTGGCGGCCGCCGCGCTGCTGCACCGGGGAACCCTCTTCATGGTGCGCGAGGCCGTCGGCCCCGGCTGGACGGCGCAGCGCCTGGACTGCGCCGACACCGCCCGCACCGCGGCGACCGCCGGTACCGCCGGCACGACCGTCGCCGCGGACTTCCGCTCCTGCCTCCAGGGGCACGTCCACACCGAAGTACTGGGCGTGACCGCCCTGGTCCTGCTGACCTGCGCCGTGGCCCTCGCCCTGTACCTGCTGCACCCGCGGCTCGCCCGGACCGGGTCGCTCAGTCCGGCGTCGGCCCGCCCCGGGTCCCCGGCCGTCCGGTGCGTGACCGCGCTCCTCGCCGAGCCGGACGCCCCGCGCGGGGTCCGAGTGTCCTTCGCCCCCCTCGTCGGCGGGCTGCACGGCCGTTCCCTCGGCTTCCCCGGCCGCTACCACGTCGTGCTCTCCATGGGACTGTTCCTGGCACACGACGCGGACGTCGAGGCCGGACGGGTCCCGGTCCTCCTGCCGGGCGTGCTGCGGCACGAGCTCGCGCACCTCCGCAACCGCGACGTCGGCATGACCCAGCTGACCATCGCCCTGTGGTGGGCCTTCCTGTGCACCGCAGCCCTGCCCGCCCTGCTCGCGGCCCTGTTCCTGGGCCCCGTACGGGCCTCCGCCACCGTCACGGAGGTCTCGGCCGCCCTGGCCCTGCTCTGGTTCGAGCGGTGCGCGGTGCTCCGCTCCCGCGAACACCTCGCGGACACCGCCGTCCGCCATCACGCCTACCCGGACGCCCTGGCCGCCGCCGAGCAGGCCGCCGAGACACTCGCGAGCGGGAAGCGCGCCGCCGGCCACCCCGTCACCCGCGGAGCGCGGGCGGCCGCGGCCCGGTTCCGCGAACGGATCGGCTACCACCCGTCCTGGAAACTGCGCGCGGCGGCCGTGGCCCACCCCGCCCGGCTCCTGAAGCCCTCGCTCTTCGAGGCCGCGACGGCGGGCCTGCTCATCGGCTTCGGCTACCAGCCGCTCACCGCCCTGGTCCAGGCCCTGAGGCCCTACGACTCGGGCCGGGCGCAGATCTGGCTCCTGGGCTCCGGCTACGCCCTGCTGCTGTCCGGCGTGGTGGGGCTCGCGGCCTGGCGGGCCGTGTGGCGGGCCCGCGCCGACGACACGGCACCGAGGCCCCGCACGCTCCCCCTGGCCGTCGCCGCGTGCCTCGGGATCCTCGCCGGGCAGACCCTGCTGCCCTTGGACGCACCGACGGTGGTGTGGCGGACGGTGCTCGTGCAACGCCCCGTCGCGGCGCTCGGCTGGGCGCTGGTCCTCCTGGTGTTCCTGTGGGCCTTCACGACCTGGCAGGCCCTGGTCGCGGAGTGGTGGAGCCATTCGGGCGTCCGCCCCCGACCCGGCGCCCTCGTCGCGGGCCTGCTGCTGGGCCCACTGCTCCTGGGCTTCCTCCTGGGCGGCTGGTTCGCCGCCCTGGCCGATCAGAAGGCCGGCGGTCCGACCTTCGGGGGCCTGCCGGCGGGCCTGCTCTCCCTGCTGATCGACGCGGCCGTCTCCGGCGCCGTGGCGGCCGCCGTACTCGCCGCCGCGGTGCCCGCCGCCCTGCGGGTCCTCCGGGGGCACGGCCTCCGGAGGGGGCCCCGGGGAGCCACGGGCGCGGTCCCCGTACCGCGGTGGTGGGTGGCGGGCGCCTGCGCCCTCCTCGTCGTACCGGTCTACCTGCTCGTGGGGCGCCCGGCGTATCCGGCGCTCGGAGCGGACATGGTCCGCCTGGTGGCCGCCCGCGGACGGCCCGGTGCCGATTCGCTGTTCTTCGCCCTGTTGCCCCTGCTGGTCGGCGGGGCGGCCTGCATCGCGGTGGCCGGGGCCGTCGTGGCCCTCACCGCGCGGACCTCGGGCGGGACCGGACGCCACGGCCGGGGCGCGCTGCCCCTCGTCGCCCTGGGGGCCGCCGCGGCCACGCCCGCCACGGCCTATCTGCTGATCGCGCACATACGGCTGGCGGCCTGCGCCTGGGTGGGCGGCGCCTGCGGGCCCGGCCCGGGCACCCCCTGGGAGAGCACGCTCGCACTGGGACGCTGGATGCTGCTCCCGGGAGTGCTCGGTGCGGCGGGGCTCCTCCTGCTCGTCCGCTCGGCCGTCGCGGCCCGGCGGCTGGTGGGGCGGGCGATCGAGCGGCCCCGTGCCCGCGCGGGCACGCCCCCGGCCGGGGGCGTGCGGGCGGACGACACCCGACGGTGGCGGGCGGGGCCGGTCCTCCGGTGGACGGGACGGTCGCTGCGCGCGGCCCTGGCCGTGGTCGCCCTCGCGGCGACCCTCACGACCACCGCCGTGCTGGGCCGAGCCGTGCTCCCGGCCCAGCTGAGCCCGCCCGCGCCGCACGCCGAACCGGCCGACCTGCGGCCCTACCTGGTCCTGCGCCCCGGTACGGAGGCGCGGGAGCGGGCCTGTTCCGAGGGCCTCCTCAACCTGCGCCGACTGGACCTGACGTACGCCACCAGCGGAGCACCGACGGACTACTGGCTGGCCAACACCGCGGTCGCCTTCGGCTCGGCGGACGATCCCGGACTGGTCGCCCTCGCCCGCGCGGCCCGGGACCGGCTGCTGGACCGCGACCCGGAGGCGGGACAGGACCAGGTCGAGGACGGCGCGACCTACTGCGCGCTGCGGGGCGGCACGGCGAGGCCGGCGGTGCTCCCCCTGAGGTGAGCGCCGGCCGCCGACCCGGCCCCGGGCGGCGGGGCGACCCGCTCAGGATCCCAGCGGGCGCACCCGCAGGACCCGGGCGGCCCGCTGTCCGCCTCCGGTGGCCAACACCCGGACCTCGCCGCGCCCGCTGATCTCGGCCCGCACGATCCCGGTGACGTCCTCGTACACCGGATGCCCACCGGGCCCGGTCGCCCCGCTCCGATGCAGCCGCACCACGTCCTCCGCGGCGCTCCCGGCGGGGCCGACCGCCCGGAAGACCACCTCGTAGCCCAGTACCTCGTCCCGCTCTCCCGATACGGCCGCGTTCATCGCTCTGCTCCCGTCCCGGTGGCCCCGCCACCGCGTCCCGTCGTTCCCGCGCGTCCCGTCGTTCCCACCATGACCGCCCTTACCCGCTCCCGCAGGACGGGCGCCTGCCCGCACTGGCCGGAGTGAATGCCTCCGGAGCCCGAGCCGGTTTCCCGGGGGGTCCCGCGGGACATACGCCGACTACAGGGCACGCGTCCGCCCCGGGGTGGAGTGCCGCCTTCGCGACCAGAGGAACGCAGGCTGCCGATGAGGGAGAACGAGCTCAAGCTCACCGCCATCGCCGCGATCACCGCGGCCCGCTCCGGCGCCGGGGACGACTTCGTGTCCGACCTGCTCGGCGAGGCCATACCCGACCGGTTCCTGGTGCCCGCCGAGGCCACTCCCGCCGAGGCGGGGTGCGCGGTCCTGGAGCAGCTGTCGGAGCCGTTCAGCGCCCTGGTCAACGGCTTCCTGCAAGCCTTCGACGCGCTCGCCGACGCCCATGACGAGGGGGATCCGGCGGAGACCAGCGAACAGGTCCTCCAGCAGCTCGCGATCGCCCTGGCCGCGGAATCCGAATCGGAGGAGGACCCCGAGGAGGGCTTCTGAGCGTCGGCGCCCCGGGTCCGTCGCCCCGCCGTATCCCCCGGCCCTTCGCAGCCGCCCGCCTTCCGCGGGGAGCTTCCGCGCACGCACCGCACCGCGCCGTCCGGACCCGAAAGGGGCGGGTCCGGACGGCGCGGTGCGGGATGCGGGCCGGACCGGTGGTCCGGCCCGCGCAACCGGTGGGGATCAGGCCAGCGGGCCACCGAAGGGGCCTGCCGGACCGCCGTAGTAGCGGCTGATCGTGTACCGGTAGTCGGGGTCCTTCAGGTGGGTGTCCTGATGGAACTCGGGGGCTTCCTTGATCTGCTCCTTGGTGAGCTCCACCCGCACCTCGCGGGTCTCGCGGTCCACGGTCACGATCGTGCCGGCGGGGATCAGGACTTCCTTGCCGAAGATCCACGGGCCGGTGTCGACGACCAGGTACGCGTCGGAGACCTCGTGCGAGTGCTTGTCGACCTTCCCGATGTGTCCGTCGGTGGCCTCCACGCGGTACCCGGTGAGGTCCTCCCCGGTCGGGTGCACGATGCCGGAGCGGTAGGCCCAGATGTCGTCGGTCATGCCAAGACTCCGTTCTCCGTAGGGGTGTGTGCTCCCGCCCCTGCCCCGGTCCCCGGATCCGAATCACCCTGTTCACGTCTCTCTTCCTTCGGTGGGCGAGCGGATGGACGGCGGACGTTCCGGGCAGACGCGAGGGATGAGCTACGTGACCTCGGGCACCGACTACGCGCGCGACGACCGCTACCTCACCGACCGCATCACCGCTGACGGGCGCGAGGGGCACCCCGTGGCGGCCGGTCGCTACCGGCTCGTGGTGAGCCGGGCCTGCCCGTGGGCGGGCCGGGCCGTGATCGTACGGCGACTGCTCGGCTTGGAGCGGGCCCTGCCGATGGCCGTGGCCGGGCCCGTGCACGACGAGCGGAGTTGGACCTTCGACCTGGACCCCGGCGGCCGCGACCCGGTCCTCGGCATCCACCGCCTGCGGGAGGCCTACCTGGCCCGCGACCCCGACTACGACCGGGGCATCACCGTGCCGGCCGTCGTGGAGGTCGACACCGGGAAAGTGGTCACGAACGACTTCGACCGGATCACCCTGGACCTCTCGCTGGAGTGGGGCGCGCACCACCGCCCCGGAGCTCCCGAGCTGTACCCGGAACCCCTGCGCGGGGAGATCGACGCCGTGAACGCATGGGTGTACGCGGATGTGAACAACGGGGTGTACCGGGCCGGTTTCGCGGGCTCCCAGCAGGCTTACGAGGAGGCGTACGGACGCCTGTTCGCCGCCTTGGACCGGCTCTCGGAGCGGCTGTCCGGCTCCCGCTACCTGGTCGGCGACTCGATCACCGAGGCGGACGTCCGACTGTTCACCACGCTGGTCCGCTTCGACGCCGTCTACCACGGACACTTCAAGTGCAATCGCGCCAAACTGACCGAGCAGCCGGTGCTGTGGGCCTACGCCCGGGACCTCTTCCAGACCCCCGGATTCGGGGACACCGTGCACTTCGGGCACATCAAGGAGCACTACTACCGGGTGCACCGGGACATCAACCCGACCGGCATCGTGCCCGCGGGACCGGAGCCCGCCGCGTGGCTCGCCCCGCACCACCGGGCGGAACTCGGCGGGAGCCCCTTCGGGGCCGGGACGGCGCCCGGCCCGGTGCCCGCGGCGGAGCGGGTGCCGGGACCGGACCGACGCGGAGCCACGGCCTCCTGACCCCCGCGCGACCGCGCACACGAACACGCGCGAACGCAACGTGCCGAGCCGGGCCCGTCCTCGGGTCGAGGCTCCGTGCCGTCGGTTCAGAAGGGCAGGCCGGCGCCCGCGTAGTAGCGGCGACAGCCACGCAGCATGCCCTCGGCCGACAGGGTGAACACGTCGACGAACTCCCGCTGTTGGGGCGCCAGCAGGCCCATGGCGACCACGCAGTCCCCGTCGGCGACGATCCGCGTGATGAGGTGCCGGGCCCCGGGCGGGCGGGGCCCCTCCAGCTCCGCACCGAGGGCCCCCGCGTCCAGAAGCGAGCCGTAGCCGTCGAGGTCACCCGCGTCGAGGTAGTCGTACGCGAGGCGCACGTGGTCCACCCCGGAATCGGTGACGACACGGCTCGGAGCGCGCCGTCCGGTGTACCGGCTGTCCATCGAAGGGGTCCTTTCCTACGGCCGCTCCGCGCGGTCACGGTCCAGCGGAGCGGTGCGAGGGCAACAGCTTCCGGGAGGGCCGCAACTCGCCGCTATCGCGCCCCTATCACGCGTCCGAACTGACCCGCCCCTACCGCGCGGGCGGACCCTCCGCAAGCCTCCTGCCTGCACCGACGGGTCCGGGAACACCGAAGAATAGGGGGTCGCTTTTCGGCCAACGATGCTTCATCGCCACGAAATCTCCACGCCATGGACAACAGCTCATACGTTCGGCAAGACTGACCGGGCGCTCAACCACCTCACAGGCGCGCTCCAGCTGGGAGACTCATGACCGTTTCGCCCGGCGGGGCACAGCACGCTCTCGAACCGGTGGCCTTCCGGATCCTCGGCCCCCTCTCGGTCATCGGCGCGACGGGTCCGGTCCGCGTACCGCCGGGGCGGCAGGAGGTCATCCTGGCGGCGCTCCTCCTGGAGGCCGACCGCGTCGTCAGCACCGACTACCTGGTGGACCTGATCTGGGAGGACGAACCTCCGGACACCGCCCGCACCCAGGTGCAGATCTGTGTCTCGCGGCTGCGGAAGCTCTTCACCAAGGCGGGGGTCGCCGCCGCCATCACCACCCGTCCGCCCGGATACGTGCTCAAGACCGAGGGCGAACTCGTCGACTCGGTGCTCTTCGCCCGCAGGGTCGCCGACGCCCGCATCGCCGCCCGTCAGGGCTACCTCGGCACCGCCGCCGAACTCCTGCGCCAGGCGAGCGAACTGTGGGAGGGGGCCTGCCTCAGCGGGATCCCCAGCGAGACCCTGCGCGGCAAGGCCCTCCAGCTCGACGAAGAGCGGATGACGGCCACCGAGACCCGGATCGAGCTGGAGCTCGACCTCGGCCGCCACCACCAGCTCGTCGCCGAGGTCCAGACCCTGGTGCGCCAGGAACCACTGCGCGAACGGCTGCGCGGGCAGCTGATGTTGGCCCTGTACCGCTCGGGCCGACAGGCCGAGGCCCTGGAGACCTACCGCGTCGGACGGGAACTCCTCGTGGAGGAGCTGGGCCTGGAGCCCGGCAGCGAACTCCGCGGCCTGGAGTCGGCGATCCTCTCCGGTGAGGTACCGCCCGCCCCGGCCCTGCACACCGAACCGGCCGCCCCCGGCCCGGCCGTCGCGGGGGCGGCCGGCATGCCGATAGGAGCCGCGCCCGGCAGCACATCGACCGCCGGCACCAGCCGCGAACCCGGCCCCGGCACCGCACCCGGCACGACCACGGGCACCCCCGGACCGGCCGGCGGCCTCGTGCGCGCGCCCGGCCCGGACGTCCTGCCGCGCACCACCGGTCTGCCCGGATCCCTCGCCGCCCTCGCCCCCGGCCACGCCACACCCCACCCGGGGGACGGGCCCGAGCTCGCCGGTGCCCTCACGGCGACGGCCGTCGAGGCCGCGGACCCGACGGGCCGCACCGCCGCGGCCGCCGAGGAGATCCCGCGCCAGCTCCCCGCCGACACCTCCGACTTCGTCGGTGACGAGCAGCAGCTCACCGCGATCGAACGGATCCTGCTCGGGGAGGACGGCCGGCGCGCCGTGGGCCTGGCCGTGATCGTCGGCAAACCCGGCACCGGCAAGTCCACCCTGGCCACCCACCTCGGCCACCGGCTCGGGGAGCACGCCTTTCCCGACGGCCAGTTGTACTGCGACCTGCGGGGCACCACCGGATCCCCGGCCACCGCCGCCGAAGTCCTCGGCCGCTTCCTGCGCGCCCTGGGCATCCCCGGCCCGGTGATCCCCGAGTCCCAGGACGAGCGGGCCGAGATGTACCGGACCCTGCTGGCCTCCCGCCGGATCCTGGTCGTCCTCGACGACGCCGCGTCCGAGAGCCAGGTCCGACCCCTGCTCCCGGGCAGCAGCCGGTGCGCGGTCCTGGTCACCAGCCGGGTCCGGCTCACCGCCCTGCCGGGGGCGCACCGCGTCGAGCTGGACGTGATGGACACCGAGCGGGCCCTGGAACTGCTCGGCCGGGTGATCGGCGAGGACCGGCTGGGGCGGGAGCGGGTCGCCGCCGAGGTGCTGATCCGCACCGTGGGCGGACTGCCGCTGGCCCTGCGGATCGTGGCCGCGCGGCTCGCCGCCCGCCCGCACTGGAGCCTGGCCTCGATGGTGCAGCGGCTCGCCAACGAGCGCTACCGGCTGGACGAGCTGACGCACGGCGAGATGACCATGCGGGCCAGCCTGTCCCTCACCCACGACGGCCTCGGGCGGGAGGACCGCCGACTGCTGCGGCTGCTGAGCCTCGCCCAGGGCCCGACCCTGCCGGGCTGGCTGGCCGGGGCCCTCCTCGACGACCACCGGCCCTTCCCCTCGGACCTGTTCGAGCCGCTGGTGGACGTGCAGATGCTGGACGTGGTGGGCGTGGAGTCCACCGGCGGATTCCGGTACCGCTTCCACGAGATCATCCGGGTGTTCGCTCGGGAGCAACTGGCCCTCAACGACGAGCCGGTGGTGCAGACGGCGGCGCTGGAGCGGATGCTGGGCGGCTGGCTGTCGCTGGCCGAGCAGGCGCACCGGCGGATCTACGGCGGCGACTTCACGGTGCTGCACGGCACGGCCCCACGCTGGGTGCCGCCGGAGCCCTGCGTGTCGGAACTGCTCGTGGACCCACTGGAGTGGTTGGACAGCGAGCACGCCAACCTGGTGCAGGCCGTGGAGCACGCGGCGCGGGCCGGGATGGACGAGCTGTGCTGGGACCTGACGGCCACCCTGGCCACCCTGTTCGAGGGCAAGGGGTACTTCGACGACTGGGAGCGGACCCACCAGTTGGCCCTGGAATGCGTGCGCGGGGCCGGGAACACCCGGGGCACGGCGGCGCTGCTGAGCTCGCTGGGCGTGCTCTACCTGGGGCGCAGCCAGCACGAGGAGTCGCGGGCCGCGCTCACCTCGGCGCTGGACCTGTTCCAGGAGGTCGGGGACCGGCAGGGGCTGGCGCTCTGCCACCGGGACCTGGCGCTGCTGGAGCGGATGCGGGGCGACGAGGAGCGGGCGCTGACCCTGTACGACCGGGCGCTGCGGGATTTCGACCAGGTCGGTGACGTGGTGGGCCGGGCCATCGTGCTGACCCAGAGCGCGCACATCTGGATGCGCCGGGGCCAGGTCACGGCGGCGCAGTCCCGGCTGGACGAGGCCCTGGGCATCTACCGTTCGGTGGGGTACACCGGCGGGCAGGCCCGGACCCTGCGGCGGGCCGGCCAGCTCCAGCAGGGGCAGGGCGAGCACGAGCGGGCGGTGCGCACCTTCATCGAGGTCCTGGAGCTGTGCCGGGACGACGGTGACGTGATCGGCGAGGGCCATCTGTTGCGGGACCTGGGGAACGCGCACGCCGAGCTGGGGCGCCGGGAGGCGGCCCGCGGTTTCTACGCGCAGGCCCTGACGGTCCGTGAGCAGATCATGGACCACGGTGGTGCGGCGCTGGTGCGGCTGGACCTGGCGCGGTTGCTGTCCTCCGGCGGGGCGGCGGACCGGGCGCGGGCGCGGGAGCTGCTGGACACGGCGGTGCGGGCGTTCCGTGAGCGGCGGATGGCGCCGGAACTGGCGGAGGCGGAGCGGATGCTCGACGCGGTGGGCCCGCTGCGGGCGGCCGTGGTGCCGGCGATGGTGGGGCCGGTGGCCGGGGCGGGCCTGTTGTCCGGGGGCGGGCCGGTGTCCGGCGCGGTGTCCCTGGGCTGATCGCCCGTGGTGCGGTGGTGCCGGGGTGACGGCGCCGGAGTGGCGCCGGATGGTCGGCCCGCGGGGTCTGCCGCGGAGCCGGGACCGGGGGCCCGGTCGGTCGTGCCGGGGGCCGGAGCGTGCGCCGCGCCGGCGGCCGTGGTGCCGCCGGGGTCTGACGTCCGTACCGCTGTCAGTCCCAGGGGTTGGTGTCGGTGCTGGAGGACGGCGACGGGGTGGCCTGCGGGGCGGCGGGCGCCGGGGCGGTGACACCGGTGGGGGTCGGGCCGGTGGGGACGTCGGCCTGGGCGATCTGGGTTCCGAAGAGGGTGGCTCCGGCGATGGCGACGGTGACGAGGGCGGCGCGGAGGGCGGGGGCGAGGTTCATGTCCGGTGTCCTTTCGGCGGTGCGTCCCGGCTGTTCCGGGCCGCTTCCTTCCTTGTGGGCACCACGTTAGGAAGGGCCGGAATCCCGGCACCGTCCCCGCCGTTATCCCCCCGCTATCACGGGACGGTCCGCGGCGGGCAACCCGTGATAGCGGTGATAGCGGCCGCCCCGCGAGGGGTGCCGTTCGAGCCGGCGGGCGTGCGTGTGGCGCGATGCCGCCGGGATAAGGGCGGTGCCGACGATGGGGTCAGGAACCGGGCTGCACCACCCCAGCCCCGTCGTTCCCCACCACCTTCGCCGGGAGCGCCATCGTGAACACCATCGCCGTGCAGTCCGTCCCCTCCGTCGTCCGCCCGGGCGGGCCCGCCGTTTCCTCCCCGGTCGGTTCGGGCCCCGCGCAGGAGGCCACTCCCCTGGGCTCGCTGATCCGGTCGCACCGCTTGCGCATCGGGCTGACGCAGCGGGAGTTGGCCGACCTCTCCACCATCAGCGTGCGGGCCATCCGCGACCTGGAGCAGGGGAAGGCGAGACGGCCGCGCACGGACACGGTCCGGTTGATGGCGGACGCCCTGCGGCTGGGTCCGCGGGCCCGGGCGGCTCTGGAGGCGGCCGCGCAGCAGGGTCGCGGGGGCGCCGGCGGGTGGGCGGAGCCGCCGGCTCCGCCGACCGCCCTGCACGCGATGGTGGGGCGGGCGGGTGAGGAGGCCGTGCTGACGGGTGAGTTGGCGGCGGCGACGGAGCGGCTGGTGAACGTGGTCGGGCTGGCCGGGTCGGGGAAGACGCGGTTGGCGCTGGCGGTGGCGGAGCGGCTGCACGGGACGGGCATGCCGGTGCTGTGGCACGCCTTCCCGGGCAGCCCCGCCGAGTACCTGAGCGGCCACGAAATGGAGTTGACGGCCCGTCTGACGGCGGTGGCTGCGGACCTGTTCGGGTTCGGGCCGGGGCCGGACGGGGCGGCGGCCGGGGACACGGCGGCCCTCGCGGAGCTGCTGGGCGAGTCCCCGGCACTGCTGGTGCTGGACGGTTCCCCGGCGGTGGCGCCCCGGGTGGACCGGCTGACCGGGCTGTTGCGGGCCTGCCCCGGGCTGCGGCTGTTGGTGACCTCGGACGCGCCGTGGGGGGTGCCCGGGGAGCGGATCTTCCTGCTGTCGCCGCTGGAGGTGCCGGAGGAGGGCGCGGACCCGGCCGAGAACCCGGCGGTCCGGGTGTTCCTGGACCATGTGCGGCGGGCCCGCCCGGAGTTCACCGCCGGCCCGGCCGAGCTGGAGCGGGCGGCCGGCGTGGTCCGGCTGCTCGACGGGCATCCGGGGGCGCTGGCCGCGGCGGCCTCCTGGCTGGTGGTGTACGACCTCGCGGCGCTGTGCCGCACCCTGGCCGAGGACCCGGCCGCGCTCCTGGACCACCTGGGCGGGGCGGGCGGCGGGGCCGGGCTGCGGGGCTCGCTGCTGGAGCGGTTGGACCGGCTCCCGGCGGTCCCGCGGGCCCTCCTCGACGCGCTGTGCGGCGGGCCCGCCGCGGGTCCGGCCGGTCCGGACCGCGGCCGTGAGCTGGCCGATCTGACAGCCCTGACCGGGCTGACGCTGCCGGAGTGCGGGCGGCTGCTGCGCGAGCTGCTGTTGAGCGGCGCCGTGCGGGCCGAACACCGCGACGGGACCTCGCGGTTCCGGGTGCTGGGGCCGGTGCGGTCCGCCTGGGCCTGCCGTGCCGGGGCAACTGCCGCCGCGCACTGATCTGCTCCCGGAGTGCCGGAGCAACTGCCGCCCGGGCCTGCCGGGCGGGGCTTGGATGACGTACGGCGGGAACGACCCGACGGCCCCGGCGGCCGGGCCGGGACTTCCGCCCCCGAGACGAAACCGAGGAGCACCCGCATGTCCCCCAACGCTTCTGCACAGGGCACCGCGCACGGGCCTGCCGCTGTGCGGCTGCCGCTGTCGGCGGCGCAGCGCGACATCTGGATGGCCCACGGCATGGACGCCTCGGGCTGCCGGTACAACATCGGCGAGTTCCGGGAGCTGACCGGGCCGCTGGACGTGGAGCTGCTGGCCCGCTGCTGGTACCGGCTGGTGTCGGAGGCGGACGCACTGCGGATCCGCGGGGTCGGCGCCGGTGAGGACGGCGTGCCGTGGCAGCGGCTCTGGGCGGAGCCCGGGGACCGGGAGCTGCGGCGGGTGGACCTGGGCGGGGCGGCCGATCCGGTCGCGGCGGCCCGGGCCTGGATGGACGAGGAGCTGGCCCGCCCCTTCGATCTGGCCGAGGACTGGCTGTCCCGGCACGTGCTGATCTCCGCGGGCCGCACCGGGGCCGGGGAGGAGCGCTGGTTCTACTTCCACGCCTTCCACCACCTGGCGATCGACGGCATGGGCGTGGCCCTGCTGGACCAGCGGCTGGTGGAGCTGTTCGAGCGGGCGTCGGCCGGGGAGCCGTGGGGGGATTCCCCGTTCGGGTCGCTCGCGGAACTGCTCGCGGAGGACGCCGCGTACCGCTCCTCCGAGGAGGGCGCCGCCGACCGCGCCTACTGGGCGGAGCGCCTGGCGGAGCTGCCGCCGGTGCCGCGGCTCGCGGAGGGCCACACCGGGAGGACCGGACCGGGGGCGCTGCCGTTCGTCCGGCGCACGGTGGTCCTGGGTCCGGAGCGGGCGGAACGCCTGAAGGCGGTGGCGCGGGAGCACCGCACCCCGTGGACGATGCTGGTGATCGCCCTGGTCGCGGCGTACGTGCACCGGGCGGGCGGCACCGACGAGCCGGTGCTCGGACTGCCGGTGACGGGGCGCCGCACCGAGCACGCGCGCCGCACCCCGGGGATGCTGTCCAACGTCATCCCGCTGCGGGTGCCGGTACGGGCCGAAGGTTCCCTGACCGAGCTGCTGTCGACGGTCCGTGAGGTGGCCCGCGAGGGGCTGAGGCACCAGCGGACCCGGTACGAGGACGTCTGCCGCGACCTGGGGCTGGGCGAGTCGGACCGGCGGATCGCGGCCCCGCTGGTGAACATCATGGCGTTCACCCCGGGCATGCGCTTCTGCGGGCTGCCGACCCTCCAGCACAACCTGGGCAACGGACCGGTGGAGGACCTGGCGGTCGGCGTGTACGACCTGGGCCCCGAGGACGGGCTGCGGGTGGACTTCGACGCCTCTCCGGAGGTGTGCGACATCGAGGGGGTGGCCGGCCACCAGGACCGGTTCGCCGTCTTCGTCGAACGCCTGCTGGATCAGCCCGGACTCCCGCTCTCACAGGCCCCGTTGTTGGTGGCCGAGGAGGAGCGCCGGGTGCTCGGGGAGTGGTCCGGTCGGACCGTCCCGGAGAGCGCGGAGCCGGTGCTGACGGCCCGGTTCGAGGAGCAGGCACGACTGCGCCCCGAGGCCCCCGCCCTGGTCTACGGCGACCAGACCCTCACCTACGGCGAACTCAACGCCCGCGCCAACCGACTCGCCCACCACCTCACCGCCCGCGGCCTCCGACGCGGCGACCTCGCCGGCATCC
>NZ_JBEOSD010000144.1:0-21289 GCF_040302735.1 Streptomyces sp. NPDC097619
GGCAGCGTGCTCGCGGAAACCCACATTCCACGGCGGGCCGGGTGAACGGCGGATGACGACCGCGCGGTGGTGCCGGGCCGCCCCGCGCGCGCCCGGTGTCCGGCCGACACGCGCGGTGGCGTATTCCGTGGTGCTCAGAGCGCGGTTGTGCCCGCTCGGGAGGGTGGCCGCGTGTGAGACTTGGACTACCGAACGTAGTGCCACGGGGGCGTTCCGGATCTTCTCCCGTGCCCGCGCGCGGTCTTCTCGTGTCGTTTCGGGCAGGTCCGGCCTTCGCGCGGGGCCGGCCCGTCCGGAAGGGGGAAACACGTGCCGCCCAGGAGCAGCCCGACCGCCCGTCAGCAGCGTCTCGGCCGAGAACTGCGCAGGCTCCGCGAACAGTCGGGGACCACGGTCCAGCAGGCCGCGTCCCTCCTGGGGGTGGACCGCACCCGGATCCCCAACATCGAGTCCGGGCGGATCGGGATCACCGCGGAGCGGGTCCGCACCCTCGCCTTCAACTACGAGTGCCCGGACGCCGCGTTGGTGGACCTGCTGGCCTCGGTGGCGCAGGAGCGGGACAAGGGCTGGTGGGAGGAGCACCGGGGGATGCTGCCACCGGGGCTGCTGGACATCGCGGAGCTGGAGCACCACGCCGTGGCCCTGCACACGGCGGTCACCACGCACACTCCCGGGCTGCTCCAGACCGACGAACACGCCGCCGCGGTCTTCGAGTCGGCCGATCCGCCGTTGCCCGGGCCCGACTTCGAGGCCCGGTTGGCCCTGCGGGTCAGCCGGCGTCGGATCCTGGACCGCGAGCAGCCGCCGCAGTACGAGGCGGTGATCCACGAGGCGGCGCTGCGCATGCAGTTCGGCGGACCGAAGGTGGCCCGCGGCCAGTTGGAGCACATCGCGGAGCAGAGCGAACGCGACCACGTCACCGTGCGCGTGATCCCCTTCGGCGCGGGCGGCTTCCCCGGCGCCGGGCAGTCCTTCACCTACGCGGCCGGGCGGATAGCACAACTGGACACCGTGCAGCTCGACACCTCGCACGGCTCGATGCTCCTGGACTCCCCCATGCAACTGCGGCGCTACAGCGGGCTGCTCGACCGGCTGCGGGCGCTGGCCCTGCCCGCCCGGGCCTCCCGGGAGTTCCTCCACGGGCTGGCCCAGGAGCTGTGAGCGAGACCCCGCCCCCGCCCGGCCGCCGCGGCGACCGTCGAGCCCCAGGAGAGACGCCATGACCCCGCGCACGAGCACCCTCCCGACCGCGTTCCCGCCCGCCGCGCCCGGCACCACCGCGCCCGGCCCGTCCGGCGTCCCGGTCGCCCGCCCCACGGGGGACCCGGGTCGCGAGGGCCCCACGGCCCCCGCGTCCACCCTCCCGGGAGCCGCCCGGGTCCGGTGGACGGACCCCTTCTGCAGCGAGGGGGCCAACTGCTTCCGCTTCGGTCGTGACGACGACGGTCGGGCCTACATAGGCACCACCGGTTCCCCGGTCTTCGTGACCGACTCGATCGAGGCCCTGCGGGCCCTGGTCTCCGCCGTGAAGGCGGGGGCCGCCGATCACCTCCTGTCCTGACGGGAGCCGCCGGGAGCCGCCGCGCCGGGCTCCGGCCCGTCCGGGCGGCCCGGTGCCGCGCGGGGCGCTCGCTACGCACCGTTGCGCATCCCGCCACGGGCCGCTACCGCTTTCGGGTCCGTTTCCGTTCCGGATCGGACCGGAGGGCACGTGACCTGGCTCTCCGTTCGCCCCTACGACCTCGCTACATAACAGAACGTAGCCGGACAATTCACCGGAGGGGGGTTGGTGCCCCCTGACGCCGGGCTTAACCTACGGTTTCGTAACCTACGAAGCCGTAAGTATTTCCGCCCTGCCCCCTTGTGCCCCTGGAGTACCCGTGACCATCGCCTCTCCCCACCTCGGCAGCTCGCAGGCGTGGACGGACGCCAAGCTGCTGTTCGCGCTGGAAGAGGTGGTGGAACGGGAACTGAACCGCCACCTGAAGATCACCAAGGACTGGATGCCGCACGAGTACGTGCCCTGGGGCGACGCCCGCAACTTCCCCGGCTTCTTCGAGGACGGCGAGGCCTGGGACCCCAGCCAGTCCAAGGTCACGGAGATCGGCAAGATCGCCCTGGTGGTCAACCTGCTCACCGAGGACAACCTCCCCAGCTACCACCACGAGATCGCCTCCCTGTTCGGCCGGGACGGCGCCTGGGGCACCTGGGTGCACCGCTGGACCGCGGAGGAGGGCCGGCACGGCATCGTGATGCGGGACTACCTCCTCGCCTCGCGCGCCGTGGACCCGGACAAGCTGGAAGCCTTCCGGATGCAGCACATGTCGGAGGGCTTCGAGTCCGACAACCGCCACTCGATGCTGCACTCGGTGGCGTACGTCGCCTTCCAGGAGCTGGCCACCCGCATCTCGCACCGCAACACCGGCCACCAGTCCGGGGACCCCGTCTGCGACCGGATGCTGGCCCGCATCGCGCAGGACGAGAACCTCCACATGGTCTTCTACCGCAACCTGCTCGGCGCCGCCTTCGAGCTGGCCCCGGACCTCACGATGGAGGCCGTCCGGGACGTGGTCGTCAACTTCCGGATGCCCGGTCACGGCATGCCCGGTTTCGAGCGCTCCGCCGCCCAGATGGCCATCGGCGGCATCTACAACCTGCGCATCCACCACGACGACGTCCTCGCGCCCGTGCTCCGCTTCCTCAAGGTCATGGAGATCGACGGCCTCGGCCCCGACGGGCAGCGCGCCCAGGAGGAGCTCGGCCTGTTCATGGGCGGGCTCGACGACGAGGCCCGCAAGTTCGACGAGCGCCTGGCCGCCCGCGCCGCCCGGATCGCCGCCCGCGGCAGCCGCACCGCCTGACCCACCACGGCCGACCGCCGACGCCGGCCCCGGGGCAGCTCCCCCGGGCCGTCCGGCCGGTCCGTCCTCCCCCGCCCTGGACCCCCGGCTCCGGCTCCGGCTGCCCGCTCAGCGACGGCGCAGCCGGAGCCGCTCCTGCTCGGACAGCCCGCCCCACACCCCGAACCGCTCGTCGTTGCTGAGCGCGTACTCCAGGCACGCCGCCCGCCCCGGGCAGGCCGCGCAGAGCCGCTTGGCGTCCCGTACCGAGCTGCCCGGCTCGGGGAAGAAGAAGTCGGGCCCGGTCTGCGCGCAGAGGGCCCCCGTCTGCCAGTCCAGCTCCGCCGCCGCTCCCGACGTGATCGCGCGCGCGGCGCGCCGCCCCGTGCCACCGGTCAGGGTGCCCGTGCTGTTCGTGGTGCCCGTCATCGTGCTCATCGTGCTCATCGTCCTCGTGCCCGTCGTCGTGTTCATCGGCATGCCGGGAGCATGACGCCGGCCGATATACGTCGGATCAACGGCCACTCAACGGACCCGACGCACGCGCTCGACGCGCGGGCCCGACGCACGCGCCGGACGCACGGACCCGGCACGCGGGCCCGACGCACCCGCCCCTCAGCCGTCCTTCCCGCCTTCGGGGCCGTCCTCGTGCCGGGCCCGGCTCGGCTGCACCCGTTTGGGCTCCCCCGGCATCTTGGGGTGGTCCGGCGGGTACGGCATGTCCCCGAGCCCCCGGTCCTCGCGGTCCCGGTCGGCCAGTTCCAGGGCGGCGTCCAGGACGTACCGCTCGGCGTCCATGTCGGCGTGCACGTCGCCCAGCTCGGCGTACCGGGCCGGCATGGTCAGCACGTCGAAGTCCCTCGGGTCGGCCTCGCCGACCTCCTCCCAGCGCAGCGGCGCCGACACCGGCGCGTGCGGGCGGGGCCGCACCGAGTAGGCGGAGGCGATGGTGCGGTCCCGGGCGGTCTGGTTGTAGTCGAAGAAGATCCGCGCGCCGCGCTCCTCCTTCCACCAGGCGGTGGTGACCTCGGCGGGCATCCGGCGCTCCAGCTCCCGCCCGATGGCGATCGCGCAGGCCCGCACCTCGGTGAAGGTCCAGCGGGGTTCGATGGGAACGAACACGTGCAGTCCCCGGCCACCGGAGGTCTTCGGCCAGCCGCGCAGTCCCAGCTCTTCCAGGACGCCGCGCAGCTCGTAGGCGGCCGTGGCGGCGTGGTGGTGGTCGGTGCCGGGCTGGGGGTCGAGGTCGATGCGGAGTTCGTCGGGCCGGTCGGTGTCGGCGCGCCGGACCGGCCAGGGGTGGAAGGTGAGGCAGCCCAGGTTGGCGGCCCACAGCACGGCCGCGGGTTCGGTCGGGCAGATCTCGTCGGCGCTGCGGCCGCTGGGGAAGGTGATGTGGGCGGTGGGGATCCAGTCGGGCAGGTTCTTGGGGGCCCGTTTCTGGAAGAAGGACTCGCCCGTCACCCCGTCGGGGTAGCGCTCCAGGGTCGTCGGCCGGTCCCGCAGGGCGCGGGTGATCCCGTCGGCCACGGCCAGGTAGTAGCGGGCCACGTCCAACTTGGTCAGCCCGCGCTCGGGAAAGTACACCTTCTCCGGGCTGGTCAGACGCACCGTCCGGCCGCCCGCGTCCAGCTCCACCGCCGTGCGCGCAGTACCCATGCGCCTCACGGTAGGCGGGCCCGGTGCGGGGCGCACACCGGGCGGGACGGGCCGGGGGCTCGCAGAATCGGAGCCATGGACCTACCGGTGATGCCCCCCGTGAAGCCGATGCTGGCCAAGTCGGTGGCCGCGATCCCGCCGGGGATGCAGTACGAGGCGAAGTGGGACGGCTTCCGGGCCCTGGTGTTCCGGGACGGGCCGGAGCTGGTGATCGGCAGCCGGACCGGGAAGCCGTTGACGCGGTACTTCCCGGAGCTGGTGGAGGCGCTGTCGGCGAACCTGCCGGAGCGGGTGGTGGTCGACGGGGAGATCGTGATCGTGCGGGACGGGCGGTTGGACTTCGACCGGCTCACGGAGCGGATCCATCCGGCGGCCTCGCGGGTGCGGACCCTGTCGGAGTCCCAGCCGGCGAGTTTCGTGGCCTTCGACCTGCTCGCCCTGGGCGAGGAGGCGTTGCTGGAGGTGCCGCTCGCGGAGCGGCGCAGGGCCTTGGAGGGGGTGCTGGCGGAGGCCCGGCCGCCGGTGCACCTGGCCCCGGCGACCAGCGATCCGGAGGTGGCGCGGCGGTGGTTCGAGGCGTACGAGGGGGCCGGGCTGGACGGGGTGGTGGCGAAGTCGCCGGACCTGCCGTACCGGCCGGACGCCCGCCTGATGTTCAAGATCAAGCACGAGCGGACCGCGGACGCGGTGGTGGCCGGGTACCGCTTCCACAAGAGCGGGCCGGTGCTGGGTTCGCTGTTGTTGGGCCTGTACGACGCGTCGGGGCGGCTCCAGCACGTGGGGGTGTGCGCGGCCTTCCCGATGAAGCGGCGGGCCGAGCTGGTGGCGGAACTGGAGCCGCTGCGGATGACGGATCCGTCCCGGCACCCGTGGGCGGCGTGGACGGAGGAGTCCGCACACGCGGAGGCCCGGTTGCCGGGGGCGCCGAGTCGGTGGTCCGGGGGCAAGGACCTGTCGTGGGTGCCGTTGCGCCCGGAGTTGGTGGTGGAGGTCGCGTACGACCACATGGAGGGGGATCGGTTCCGGCACACGGCGCAGTTCCGCCGCTTCCGGCCGGACCGGACGGCGAAGGGCTGTACGTACGGGCAGCTGGAGGAGGTCGTGGGCTACGACCTCGCGGAGGTGCTGGGCACAGGGGGCTGACGGGGGCCGGCGGGGGCCGGGACCGGTCGGTGGCGGCCGGCGGCGCTCCCGCCGCGGTCGGTCGGGGGCGGTCGGGGCGGGGGTCAGCGCCCGAGGGGGTAGGCGTGTCCGGGGGCGGGCGGGACGGGCAGGTCGGACCGCCAGGCGCGGAGCACCGCGGCCGAGGGACCGTACAGTCCCGTCGGGACCTCCTCGGGTGCGAACCACTCCCAGCGGAGGATCTTGTCGGGTTCGGTGACGCGGGGGCGGCCGCGGACGGGGCCGGCCACGGCGGCCGCGGTGAGCAGGGTGACCCCGGCCTTGTCGCCGAGGAGGACCGCGAGGATCCGCACGGCCGCCGGTTCGGCCCGTAGGGAGGTCTCCTCGGCGAGTTCGCGGACGGCGGTGTCGGCGAAGCCCTCCCCGGGGTCCACCTTCCCGCCGGGCAGTTCCCAGCGCCCGTCGGGGCCCTGTCCGAGCAGGACGCGTCCGGCGGGGTCGGTGACCACGACGCCCACGCCGACGACGGCGTTGCCGCGCGGCCGGGCCCGTTCGGGGCGCTCGGGCCCGGGGACGGCCCCCGCGGCCGGCGGGGCGGGGGCGGAGGGGTCCTCGGGGCGGGGCTGTCCGGGCATGTCTCTCCTGGGGCGGTCGCGGCGGCGGCCCGGTGATCCTCGCACGGCGCGGACGCGGCGCGGACGGGCGGCCCGCGGTGCCCGTGAGGGCGGCGGCGCGGGCAGGCGACCGGGCGGCGGCGGGGAAGGGGGAGCGCCCCGGAGAACGGGGGCGGGGAGGGTCAGGCCCGCCCCGCCGTGGCGCGGCCGTGGAAGGTGCCGTCGGCGAGGTCCTCGGTCAGGAGGCGCTTGGCGATGGCGTCGACGGCGGTGCGCAGTTCCTCCTCGGAGGGGCGGCCGCGGTCCTTCTCCAGTTCGGCGGCCAGCCAGTCGCCCCAGGCCCGGGAGATCACCTCGGCCTCGCGGGTGCCGGCGGGCGTCTCGGAGAAGTAGGCGTCCTGCCGGGTGAGGTAGCCCTCCTCGACCATGCGGTCGAAGACGGGGACGAGGACTTCCGGGGGGAGGCCGCGGCGGCTCGCGATGAGGCCGAGGCGGGCGTGGCCGACGGTGCGGGTGAGGAGGTGGACTTGCATGACGGCCCAGGCCCCGGCCATGTCGAGGCGGGTGTCGCTGTCGTGGACGAGGGCGCGGGTGACGGCGGGGTCCATGTTTCGGAGGAGTTTGCCGACGGCGAGTTCGAGGAGTTTGGCGGAGTCGCCGGTGCCGGCCGGGGAGGCGAAGCCCTCGCCCATGTCGGCGGATCCGGCGCGGGCGCTGTCGCGGAGCTTGACCTGCTTGAGGAAGAGGGCGACGACGAAGCCGAAGAGGGCCACCGGGACGGTCCACAGGAAGACGGTCTGGAGGGTGTCGGCGTAGGCCTGGACGACGGGGCCGGCCTGTCTCGGGTCGAGTCCGTGGACGCCCTGGGGGCTGCTCGCGGCCCGGGCCAGGGTGGTGGGGTCGGTGCCGGTGGCGCGGGCGGCCTCGGCGACTCCGGAGGCGAGGTTGGGGCCGAGGGTGTTGGCGTAGATGGTGCCGAAGACGGCGGTGCCGAAGGAGCTGCCGAGGGTGCGGAAGAAGGTGACCCCGGAGGTGGCGGTGCCGAGGTCGGCGTAGTCCACGGTGTTCTGCACGGCGATGGTGAGCACCTGCATGCACAGGCCGATGCCGGTGCCGAGGACGAACATGTAGAGGGAGGCGAGCCAGGCTCCGGTGCCGGGTCCCATCAGCGAGAGCAGGTACAGCCCGAGGGCCATGACCAGGGAGCCGACGATGGGGAAGATCCGGTAGTGGCCGGTCTTGCTGGTGACGTTGCCGCTGAACACGGAGGCGATGAGCAGGCCGATGACCAGGGGGAGGGTGCGGACTCCGGAGACGGTGGCGGAGTCCCCGTCCACGTACTGGAGGTAGGTGGGCAGGAAGGTCATCGCGCCGAGCATGGCGAAGCCGACGACGAAGCTGAGTACGGAGCAGACGGTGAAGACCGGGTTCCGGAACAGCCGCATCGGGAGCATGGGTTCGGCGGCGCGGGTCTCGGCCAGGCAGAACAGGGCGAGGGCGAGGGTGCCGCCGGCGAAGAGGCCGATGATGAGCGGGGAGCTCCAGGCGTACTCGTTGCCGCCCATGCTGGTGGCGAGGATGAGGGAGCCGGCGCCGACCGCGACGAGGGCGATGCCGAGGTAGTCGATGACGGGGCGGGCGGCGGAGCGGACCGAGGGGATGGTGCGGGCCGCGGCGACGACGACGCCGATGGCGATGGGAACGTTGACGTAGAAGGCCCAGCGCCAGGTGAGGTGGTCGGTGAAGAGGCCGCCGAGGAGCGGGCCGATGACGGTGGCGACGCCGAAGACGGCGCCGATGGCGCCCTGGTACTTGCCGCGTTCGCGGAGCGGGATGACGTCGGCGATGAGGGCCATGGAGGTGACCATCAGTCCGCCCGCGCCGATGCCCTGCACGCCCCGCCACAGGATGAGCAGGGTCATGTTGGAGGCGAAGCCGCAGAGGAAGGAGCCGGTGATGAAGACCACCGCGGAGATCTGGAAGATCAGTTTCCGGCCGAAGAGGTCGCCGAACTTGCCGACGAGCACGGTGGCGACGGTCTCGGCCAGCAGGTAGGAGGTGACCACCCAGGACATGTGGTCCCCGCCGCCGAGGTCGGCCACGATGGTGGGCAGGGCGGTGCCCACGATGGTCTGGTCGAGCGCCGCCAGCAGCACACCCAGCATGATCGTGCCGAAGACGACGTTGCGGTGGCGGCGGTCCAGGGCCGCCGGGGGGCCTGCCGCGGCGCTGGTTTCGCTGAGGGTGCTCACCCTCGCACTCTCACACCGGGCCGGGGGCGGCGCATGCGTCGCGGGGCCGTACGGGTGAGCCCGTGCGGCCCCGCGGGCGGGTATCAGCGCAGGTGGGACAGGCCGGGGTGGGCGGCGGTGTAGGCGTCGAGGAGCCTGCGGGCCACGGTCACGGAGTCCACGAGGGGGTGCAGGGCGAAGGCGGCGACGGCGTCCCGGCGGGAGCCGCTGGTGCTCGCGGCGAGGACGGCGCGCTCCACCGCCTTGACGGAGGCGACGAGTCCGGCCGCGTGGTAGGGCAGCGGGGCCACGGGGGCGGCCCGGGGGCCCTTGGAGTCGACGGTGCAGGGGACCTCGACGACCGCCTCGTCGTCGAGGCCGGGCAGGGTGCCGCGGTTGGGGACGTTGAGGATGAGTTCGGCGCGTTCGTCGCGGGCGATGGCCCGCATCAGGGCGAGGGCCACCTGTTCGTAGCCGCCGGACTCCAGGTCGCTGTCCTCGCGTTCCCCCGCTCCGGCGGCCTCGCGGTTCTCGGCCATGTAGGTGGCCTCCCGTTCGGCCCGGGTGCGGTCCCAGGCGGCGAGGGCGGAGGTGCCGGGGCGGGCGGCCTCGGTGTAGAAGGCGGCCTGCTGGTCGCGGAGGAAGGCCCCGCGGGTCCGCTCGGCCTCCTGGTAGGCGCGTACGGCCTCGCGGTTGAAGTAGTAGTAGTGCAGGTACTCGTTGGGTACGGCGCCGAGGGAGCGGAGCCAGTCGGCGCCGAAGAGCCGGCCCTCCTCGAAGGATTCCAGGAGGGTGGGGTCGTCGAGCAGCCGGGGCAGTTCGTTGCGGCCGTCGACGTAGAGGCCGCGGACCCAACCGAGGTGGTTCAGGCCGGCGTAGTCGACGCGGGCGCGGGCCGGGTCGGCGCCGAGGAGGCGGGCGATGCGCCGGCCGAGACCGACCGGGGAGTCGCAGATGCCGATGACGCGGCCGCCGAGGGCCGGGACCATGGCCTCGGTGACCAGTCCGGCGGGGTTGGTGAAGTTGATGACCCAGGCGTCCGGGGCGGCGCGGGCGATCCGCAGGGCCAGTTCCCGGGCCACGGGCACGGTCCGCAGTCCGTACGCCACTCCGCCTGCGCCGGTGGTCTCCTGGCCGAGGACGCCTTCGGCCAGGGCGATCCGTTCGTCGGCGGCCCGGCCCTCGAGTCCGCCGACGCGGATGGCCGAGAAGACGAAGTCGGCGCCGCGCAGGGCCTCGTCGAGGTCGGTGCCGGCGGTGACGGTGGGCGCGTCGGGGATCCCGGCGGCCTGTTCGGTGAGGACCCGGGCGATGGCGGTGAGGCGGGCGGGGTCGTGGTCGTAGAGGGCGACCGCGGTGACGCGGCCCTCGGCGTGGTCGCCGAGGAGTGCCCCGTACACCAGGGGGACCCGGAATCCGCCTCCGCCGAGGATCGTCAGTTTCATCTGGCGCCCGCCCTTCCCGTGTTCGCGTCCCTGCCGGACCGGGGTGGCCGTGGTGGGGCACCCCGTGCGGTCACGGTAGGGCGTGCGGGGCGGGTGGGGCGGGGCGGGGCCGGTCAGGGCCCGGCGTGTCACGGTGGCGCGCCTCGCTGCGCGGCACGATTCGTGTCCGGATCTGTGGCATTCGGAGGGTGCGAATCCGCTTGCCCGGGGGCCCTCGGAAAATGTCCGGAACTGTGGCATCCGGATTCCCTGATTCCGTTCCTGCGGGCTCCGCGCAGGGCGGATCCGGCCGCCGGGCACCCCGCGGAATCGGCCGGAATCCGGCGTTTCGCGGGATGGTCCCGGCGCGCCGGCTCAGTCCGCGAGCGGCGGGACCGCCCGCAGCCGGGGCCGGACCTGCTGCGCCGCCGCGGCACCGGCCGACGGCGGGCCGGCGGGCACGCCCTGGGGGGCCGAGAGCACGAAGGTGAAGCGGGTGAAGCCCATCTCCTGCAGGAGCGGCCCCGATTCGGACACGAACCGGCACCGGGCCCGGCCCCACCGGGGGTCCGGGTGGCGCACCCCCAGCACCGCGCCGTCACTGCGCGCGGCCTCGGAGCCGTACGCGGTGAGCCAGTGCGGCACCCCGAAGCGGTAGGCCGCCTCCATGAAGGGATCGTGGGAGATCTCCTGCCGGATGCCCTGCAGGCCCGGGTCGTCCGGACAGGCCGCCAGGGCCGCCGCGAACTGCGCCAGCAGGGGCACGCACCAGGAGGGCTCGTGGTCCTCCAGCACCGCCGCCGCGTCCGGGTGGAAGAGCACGAAGCGCAGGAAGTTGTCGTCCGGCAGGGCGGTCGGATGCGGCCGCACCGACTGGAAGAGCTGGTCGAAGGCCGAGTTGGTGAGCGCCACGTCCCAGCGGTGGTCCACCAGGAAGGACGGGTACGGCACGGACTCCATGAAGGCCGCGTAGTCGCGCAGGTAGTCGCGCTGCGCCGGATCCTCCGGCAGGCGGCAGTCCTCCGAGGCGCGCCAGGACTGCGGCGGGTCCCGGTCCACCAGGACCCGGAACAGCCAGAACCGCTGGCGGTCGCTCATCTCCAGGGCCTGGGCCAGGGACAGCAGTTTCCGGTCGTTCCACTCCTTGACCAGGCCGCGTTCCCAATTCCCGTAGGCGCGCACACTGATGCCCAGGCGGGCGGCGACGTCCTCTTGACTGAGTCCCAGTTCCTCGCGGCGCTGCCGCAGGAGCGCCTTGCGACGCTCCGACCGGACAGCCCCGCGAACGGGCTCGTCGCCCGCCAGACGTTCCTGGCCGGACCGCGCGAGGACGCCGGATTGGCCCACGGCTGCGAGATGTGACACCGGGAGCTCCCCCTTCTCACGGTCTGCGATCTTCATTTCCGTGTGGCGATCCTGCTACCACCCCCAAGACAGTGTCAACTATTGTGGCAATTCCAGCCGAGGGACACCTCATTCGCGCCACAGCTGTGGCAAGTTCTAGCCGTATGACTGGGAAGCGGCTAGCCTCCAGGGGCCAACCGCGTGTCCGTACCAACCTCGCGTGATCTAGGAGAACCACTGGTGACAGACGGCTTCCCGGCTACCGTCCCAGTGGCCACCGGTCCCCTGGCGGCCACTGCCGCGCGCGTCGCCGAACTCGCAGCCAAGCTCGGACGGGCCCACAGCGAGGTCTTCGACCTGCGCCTCCTCTCGGACGCCTCCGGCGTCCCGGCGGACGTGGTCCGCGAGCTCCTCGACGGCCGACCCGCCGGCGAGCCCGACCTCCAGGCCCGCTTCCTGCAGCGGCTCGACCTCCTGCGGCGCACCCGCGTCAAACCCAACGGGCGACGCTACACCCAGCAGGAGATCGCCGACGGGGCCTGCATGTCCCGCCAGCAGGCGGGCGCCCTCATCAACGGCGACCGGCGCCCCACCATGGAGCACTGTGACGCCATCCAGCGCTTCTTCGGCGTCCACGCCGGATTCCTCACCGCGCACGACGCCGACGCCCTCACGGACGCCCTCCAGCGCACCGAACAGCAACTGCTGCAGGATTTCGCGGGCCGGGAACGGGAAAGGGAGCGGGAGCGGGAGACCGTACCGCCCGAACCGGCCGGGGAGGATCCACTGGCACAGTTGCTCCAGGACCACGGAGTGCGCGGAATCGCCTGGCGGGCCGCGCAGCTCCCCACCGACAAGCACCGCGACAAGGTCACGGAGTGGCTGGACATGCTGCTCGAAAGCGTCAAACCCACTGACTCGTGACCCGGCCCCACGGCCGGGACCGCGAGTGAGTGTCAGAGTTCCACATCCGCATCCGTGCCGACGGGGAGAACGGTGAGCATAGGCAGAGAGCAGCGGCGGCTGTGCGGGGAGCTGGTGGCCGGCATCCGGCTGCCCACACCCGCGGAACCCGCGGACCTCTACGCCGCCCTGTGCGAGGGCATGAGCAGGCACCGCGGGCGGCCCGTACAGTTCCGCATGGCCTCGTTCCCCCCGGGCACGGCGAGCGGCCTCTGGCTGGACATGGCCGACCGCGACCTCGTGGTCATCGAGGAGCGCACCGCTCCCGACCACCAGCTGGTCATCCTCGGACACGAGCTGTGGCACATGAAGGCGGGCCACTGCAGCCACCACGTGGACGGCGCCGCCGTCGCGGCACGGCTGCTCAGCGACCAGGCCGACCTCAGCGAGACCGTGCGCAGCGTGGCGGCCCGCACCCGGGCCGACGTGTCGGAGGAGACCGAGGCCGAGACCTTCGGGCTCCTCCTGGGCAGCAAGTGCCGCTCCTGGCTGTCCGGCAGTGCCGTACGACCCCCCACGGAACTCGACGGCCTGGCCGGTCGCATCGAGGCTTCCCTGGGGTATCGAGGGCACCGGATCTGACCATTGAACGGCGAGGACTACTACATCCCCGCGGCAGCCCTGTGGATCGCACTGGCGTTCAAGATCCCCTCGCTGCTGCGCAACTGGCGCGACCCGCTCCTCCGGGCCGTCTGCTCCCTCCTGACCCTGGCCGGTGCGGTGTTCGCCTTCGCGGCACCGCCCACCATCGCCGCAGTCAACCGGCTCACCGGAATCCCCAACGTCTCGGCGCCCCTGGTCTACTGCCTCATCAGCGCCTTCAGCGCCTCCTGCCTCGTCCTCATCGTCAACTGGCGGGGCGGGCCACCGGAGCGGACCCGTGAAGTGTCCCGACGCTGGATCATCTGCTACAGCATCGTGATCGTGGCCCTGATCGTGTTCTTCGCCCTCGGCGAGGCCCCCGAGGAGCATCTCCGCGATCTCGACACGCACTACTCCGGCACCCCCTTCATCCGCGAGATGATCGTGCTCTACCTGGTGGCGCACGCCGTCGCGGCGGTGGTCATGGTCGCCATGTGTTGGCGCTGGGCCCTCCAGGTGCACGGCTGGCTGCGCACCGGCCTCGTGATCATCGTGATCGGCTACCTGTTCAACGTCAGCTACGACGTGACGAAGTTCGCCGCCATCGGCGCCCGCTGGGCCGGCCACGACTGGGACGGGCTGAGCACCTTCGTGGCCCCACCCCTCGCCTCCCTCGGTGCCCTGATCAGCTCCATCGGCTTCGTCGTCCCCCTGGTGTGCCAACGCGCCGCGGACCACTGGCGGGCCTGGGCCACCTACCGCCGGCTGGGCACCCTGTGGCGCGAGCTCCAGTCCGCCGCGCCCCCCGACATCCCCCGACTGCGCATCGCCTGGTGGTCACCGGTCGACCTGCGCGTGACCCAGCGCGAGTCCGACATCCACGACGGTTTCCTGAACATCGCCCCCTACCTCGACGCAGACCTCCACAACCACGCCTACGGACAGGCGATCGCCCACGGCACGGATTCCGATATGGCCCGATCGGTGGCCGACGCCGCCGTGGTGGCCGCCGCGGTCCAGGCCCGGGTGTCTCAACGCAACGGCGACAGCATAGATTTCAGCCAGGATCATTATCCGGATCCGGTCAGTCGGCCGCGCGATCTGGTCCGGATCTCGCATGCCTTGCGTCATTCACCCGTAGTAGCAGCAGTCCGCCGAAACGCGGCCGGTCCAGAGAGTGGCCACTGATGAGCAATTCCTCCTCCGCCCGGATTCCCGGGCGCCACGCCGTCGTGATCGGCGGTGGCCTCGCCGGGATGCTGACCGCGGCCGCCCTCAGCGACCACATGACGAGCGTCACCGTCCTGGACCGCGACGCCCTGCCGCAGGGACCCGAGCCGCGCAAGAGCCTGCCCCAGGCCCATCACGCGCACCTCCTCTGGTCCGGTGGCGCGCGAGCGATGGAGGAGCTCGTCCCCGGGACCGTCGATCGGTGGATCGCCCGCGGCGCCCGCCGGGTCCCGCTCCCCACCGGACTGGTCTCCATGTCCGCGAGCGGCTGGTTCCGGCGCTGGCCCGAGATGCAGTTCCTGATCAGCTGCAGCCGGGACCTCCTGGACTGGGTGGTCCGCGAGGAGGTCTCGGCACGGCCGCAGGTCCATGTGCGCCACCGCACGGAACTACTCTCCCTCGAAGGCGACGCCCAACGCGTCACCGGCGTCCGCGTCCGCGGCGCGGACGGTACCGAAGAGACCCTCGAGGCCGCCCTCGTGGTCGACACCAGCGGGCGCGGTTCCCGCGCCCCCCAGTGGCTGACCGCCCTCGGGGTCCAGGGCGAGATCCACGAAGAACAGGTCGACTCAGGTCTGGCTTATGCCAGCCGCATATACCAGGCCCCTCCCGGCACCGAGGACTTCCCCGTCGTCAACGTGCAGTCCGATCCGCGGGTCCCCGTCCCCGGCCAGACCGCGACCATCATGCCGATCGAGGACGGCCGCTGGCTCGTCACCCTCTCCGGCACCCGCGGTGGCCAACCCAACGCCTCCGTGGACGAATTCGAGGCCTTCGCCCGCCAGGTCCGCAACCCGGTCGTGGGGGAGCTGATCTCCCACGCCAAGCCCCTCACCGACGTGGTCGTGAGCCGCAGCACCATCAACCGCCGCCGCTACTTCGAACAGGCCAGGAACTGGCCCGAAGGCTTCGTGGTCATCGGGGACGCCGTGGCCACCTACAACCCCGTCTACGGCCACGGCATGTCCGTGGCCGCGCAGGGGGTGATCGCCCTCGGCGAACACCTGCGCACCTCGGGTCCGGAGCGCCCCGGCTGGGCCCGCGCCGTCCAGCGCGCGGTCTCCAAGCCGGTGGCCACCGCCTGGGACCTGGCCGTCGGGCAGGACATCCTCTACCCCGGCGCGGTGGGCAAGCAGCCCGGCGGAGCCGCCAAGGTCCTCCGCAAGTACATGGACCGGCTGATGCTCACCGCCACCGGCCGGCCTCTCGTCACCCGGACCCTCTTCGACGTGATGACCCTCTCGGCACCCGCGCACGCGCTGCTGCGACCCGAGGTGCTCCTCGCCGTGGCCCGCGGACCGGTGCGCCCTGCCCTGACCGGCCCCCCGCTGACGCCGGCCGAGCTCGTCTTCACGCACCGCACGGACACCCGTCCCTGACCCGGAGGGCCGGTACCACCGCACGGGTACCGGCCCGGCCCCCGGCCCCCGGGGCGTTACGGCGCCGCCGCCGTCATCCGCTCCGCGACGGCCGGGAACAGGTCCAGGAACGGCCCCGCGGAATCGATGCCCTCCCGGCCGAACGGCGCGTCGAAGCTCCACACCAGGAACAGCAGGAACGCGATCAGCGCACTGAACAGGCCCGCAAGCAGCAGCTCCCGCCCCGACCGCCGGATCTGCAGGGTGAAGATCAGCCCGACCGTCACCAGCGCGCCCACCAGCAGCCCGAACCACACCATCCCCGGCAGCGTGGTCGAATCGCTCTGCGTCCGCACGTGCCGGGCCTCGTCCGCGATCGCCACCTGGTCCAGCAGCGGCTGGTACGCCTGCGCCTGCAGCTCGGTGGCCGGAGACTGGTGCGTCACGGAGGTCCGCAGCCGCCCCAACAGCGCCGCGCCCTCCGTCGAGGGCGGCTCCTCCGCCGTCAACAGCGGCCAGTCCACGTCCACGGTGTGCGCCACGTACGCGTCCACCTCGCCGCGGATCCGGTCCCGCACCGCCGCCGGGTAGACATCGGCCCGCTGCGTGACCTCGTACAGGGCCTGCGCCTCGCGCCGCACGTTGTCCTCGGCCGCGCCCCGGGACTCCCACACCCCGGCGATGGCCAGGCCGAGCACGATCGCGTAGACCACGCCCACCATCATCGTCATGTACTCGATGACGTCGGGGGTTTCGCTGGTGTCCTCGTCCTCCGCGACCCTGCGGTGCCGCAGGGCCGTGAAGGCGAGGACGAGGGCGCAGGCGAGCGCCATGGCGACGGCCAGTACCAGCCATTGGGACACGAGAAGACTCCTGGAACAGAGGGGTGGGTGGACGGGATCGAACGGGATCGGAGGGAGCGCGGAACGACGACAGCGGCCTCGCGGGAGCGGAACTCGGCGGACGGGACCGGGGCGGCCCGACATCCGGGACGGCGGGACGGACCGTGACCGGCCCCCGCGCCCCCGCCCGTACGCCCCGCCGCGCCCGGTCCGGGCTCCCGGTCAGGCGGAGCCGCGGCCCCCGCGGCCGGAGCCCCGCGGCCGGAGCGCGGCCGCGGCCAGCACCGCCGGGGTGGTGACCACGAGCATCAGCGTCATCGTGGACAGGTCCCCCGCGTTCTTGCGCCGCACCACCGCCTGCCGGTACGGCCGCACCCGAAAGGCCCGGATCGCGGGCGGCGCGGGCGCGGCCACCGCGACGGGCGCCGCGGGCGGTACGGCCACGGGGGCCGACGGGTCCGGGGCCCGCACCGGCCGCGCCACCGCAACGGGCCCGGGAGCGGGCGCCGCCCGCACCGGGGCGGGCGACGCGGGCACGGGCTCCCGCGGTGGTGCCGGGGGCGGAGCCGACGGCGTGCGCTCCGGCACCGACGGCACGGACGGCCGCACCGGCGGCGGCACAGGAGGCACGGGCGGGACGGACGGCGGTACGGGCACCGGCGGGGGCGCCACGGGCACGACCGCCGGCTGCCGGCAGTCCGCTCCGGCGACGGCACCCGCACCCGCACCGGCCGAACCGCCGTCACCCGCCTCCGGGGCCCACCCGGGACCGTCCCCGGAGTGCCACCGCCCGTGCCAGGCCTCGATCCGGTACTCCCCGGTCCGCGGGTCGGACTCCAGCCGCGCTCCGGAGGCGCCCCGCGCCCCCGCGACACCGGGCTCCGACCACGCCGTCAGGGTCCGGCGGCCCTCCCCCACCGGCCCGTCCCCTTCCCAGCAGGCCCCGCCCGCGGCACCCACCACCCCGTCCCCGTCCGGCAGTTCGGGACCGCTCCACGAGGGCCCGGCGACCGCGCCGGCCGCCTCCGCCTGCGCCGACACGGGCACCAGTACCGCCACCAGCCCGGCCCCGGCCAGATAACGCCAGACCACCACCGCGCCGACCTCCCGGAGCCTCCCGACGGGCCGCCACGGGTCGGCGGCCCCGTCTGAAGAAACGATCACGGAGAAAGATCGATACGCACCCCCGGCACGCACACCCGTTCGCACCGGCCGCTCACCCGCCCGGCCCAGCGCGACAAGCCCGCCCCGCCCCCGCGCCCAACACTGGGGAGGACCACCACCAGCCGAGCCGAGGACGGGCCCGCATGGAACTGGAAGCCACGGTCGACGCCCTGATGGACGGCCTCCGCGCCGACCTCGAACGCCTCGCCGCCATCCCCTCCGTCGCCTTCCCCGGCTTCCCGCCCGAACCGGTGACGGAGGCCCACGACCTCGTCGCCGCCCTCCTCCGCGAAGCGGGCGTCCCCCACGTGGAACGCCTCGACCTCCCCGACACCGCCCCCGCCGTCTACGGCGAGATCCCCCCGCCCCACCCGGACGCCCCCACCGTGCTCCTCTACGGCCACTACGACGTCCAACCCCCCGGCGACCCCGCCCTCTGGCTCTCCCCGCCGTTCGAACCCACCCCCGTCGACACCCCCGACGGACCCGGCCTGCGCGCCCGCGGCATCGCCGACGACAAGTCCAACGTCATCGCCCACCTCGGCATGCTCCGCGCCTTCGGTGGCCGCCCACCCGTCGGCATCAAGATCGTGATCGAGGGCCAGGAGGAGTACGGCAGCTCCTTCGACACCTACCCGCCCACCGACCCCGACCGCTTCGCCTGCGACGCCATGGTCATCGCCGACCTCGGCAACCTCCGCCCCGGCACCCCCACCCTCACCACCGGCCTGCGCGGGGCCGCCGAGGTCACCGTCGAGGTCCGCACCCTCGCCGAGGCCCGGCACAGCGGCGAGTTCGGGGGCGCCGCCCCCGACGCCCTCCTGGTCCTGCTGCGCGCCCTGGCCACCCTCCACGACGAGCACGGCGACGTGGCCGTCGCGGGCCTGCGCCGCGAGGAGTGGACCGGCACCACCTACAGCGAGGACGAGTTCCGCTCCCTGGCCTCCGTCCTCGACGGCACCCCCCTGGTCGGCACCGGTTCCCTCGGCTCCCGCCTGTGGAGCGGCCCCGCCGTCACCGTGATCGGCCTGGACGCCCCCACCGTGGACCACGCCGCCTCCGCCGTCGTCCCCACCGCCCGCGCCAAACTCAACCTCCGCTTCCACCCCCTCCAGGACCCCGTCGAAGCCCGCCGGGCCCTCGTCGACCACCTGGAAGCCCAACGCCCCTTCGGCATCCCGCTCACCGTCACCCCGGGGGACACCGGACCCGGCTTCGAGGCCGACACCGGCGGCCCCGCCTACCGGGCCGCCCTCCTCGCCCTCAAGGAGGCGTGGGGCACCGAGGCCGCGTACGTGGCGACCGGAGGCTCCATCCCCCTCGTCAACGGCCTCGCGAAGGCCGCCCCGCGGGCCGAGGTCCTCCTCTTCGGCGCCCAGGACAGCCTCTGCAACCTGCACGCCCCCAACGAACGCGTCCTGCTGTCCGAAGTCCGCAACACCGTCCTCGCCCTCTGCGCCTTCGTCCGCTCCTACGCCGAGGACTTCTCCCCCCGCGGCGGTGCGGCATGAGCGGCGCCACCGCCCCGGGCCCCGCTCCCGTGGAGCAGCCCCCCGAAGAACCGGGCACCGGAAAGAAGTTCACCTTCCCCAGTGCCCTGACCGTCCTCGCGATCGTCACCGTCGCCGTCTGGGCGGTGGACTTCCTCATCCCCTCCGGCCAGTACGAGCGCGACGCCGACGGCGCCCCCGTCCAGGGCACCTACCACCGCGTGCCCTCCGGACAGAGCTTCACCGACCGCCTCAACGACCTCTTCCTCTCCCCCGTCAACGGCCTCTACGGCATCCAGGACGAGAAGACCGGCCTGGTCGGCCCCGACTTCACGGGCTCCCTGTACGGCGCCGCCGGCGTGTTCCTCTTCGTCCTCGCCATCGGCGCCTTCATCACCGTCGTCTTCGCGACCGGCGCCCTCGACCGCGGGATCTCCCGGCTCGCCCACCGCCTGAGGGACCGCGGCGCCCTGCTCATCGCGGGCGTGATGCTCGTCTTTTCGATCCTCGGCACCGTCGAGGGCTTCGCCGAGGAGACCCTCGGCTTCTACGGCCTGCTCGTGCCGATGATGCTCGCCCTCGGCTACGACCGGCTGGTCGCGGTCGGCGCCGCCATCCTCGGCGCGGGCATCGGCGTGCTCTGCTCCACCGTCAACCCCTTCGCCACGGGCGTGGCCTCTGCCGCCGCGGACATCTCCCTCGGCGACGGCATCGCCCTCCGCTTCGTGATGTGGGTCGTCCTCACCGCCGTCACCATCGCCTACGTCATCCGCTACGCCCGACGCGTGCAGCGCGACCCGGACCGCTCCCTCTGCGGCTTCCTTCCCGGGGACCGCGACCAGGCCGCCGCCGGCACCGGCGAGGAACCCGAACTGACCGGCCTGCACAAGACCGTCCTGGTCCTCCTGTGCCTGGTCTTCGCCTTCATGATCTTCTCGGTGGTGCCCTGGGCGAGCGCCCTGACCGGCAACGCCGACGCCGCCCCGTACGGCTGGGAGCTCGACTGGACCTTCCCGCAATTGGCCGCCCTGTTCCTGGTCGCCGCGGTCCTGGTGGGACTGGTGGCCCGGATGGGCGAGCAGAAGCTCAGCTCGACGATCATCCAGGGTGCCGCGGACTTCATCTCGCCCGCCCTGGTGATCCTCCTGGCCCGCGGCGTCACCGTGATCATGAACAACTCGAAGGTGACGGACACCGTCCTGCACTCCATCGAGGGCGTCGTGAAGGGCACGTCCTCCAGCGTTTTCGCGGTGATCGTGTTCGTGGTGAACCTGCCGCTGGCCTTCCTGATCCCGTCCACCTCGGGGCACGCGACGCTGGCCATGCCGATCCTCGCCCCGCTGGCCGACTTCGCCGGGGTCTCGCGGGCCGTGGTGGTCACGGCCTGGCAGGCGGCGAGCGGCTGGATGAACCTGTGGGTGCCGACGACCGCGGTCACCATCGGCGGTGTGGCCCTGGCGAAGGTGGGCTACGACAAGTACCTGCGGTTCGTCTGGCCGCTGTTGGCCATCCTCTTCGTGCTGATCTGCGGTTTCGTCGCCGTCGGCGCGGCCCTCTGAGGGGTCGCGCCGGCGGCTCCGGGAATCGGTCCGAGTCCTGCTCGGTACCCCCTGCTCAGTCCTCGGCCCGCTGTGTGACGGGCGCGCTGGACTCGTCCCCGAGGAACTCGTACCAGCGGCGCTGGAGGCACAGGTACCGGGTGTCGGCCTCGGCGAGCGCGAGGAAGGAGTCGACGGTGGCCGCGAGGCGCTCCTGCAGCCCGGCGTCCTTCAGCCCGCCGTCCGCCGCGAAGGCGTCGTGGGCGGCGGCCAGGCTGAACATGTCGGGGTAGACCCGCGCCCCCAGGTGTTCGAGGGGCACTCGCAGGGCCCACAGCCCACGGTTGCCGCCGAAGAGGGAGGGCGAGGCGGAGACGAGCAGGGTCTGCTTGTCCTTGAAGGGCTGCGGCCGGAACCGGGACACCCAGTCCACGGCGTTCTTCAGGACCCCGGGTACGGAGGCGTTGTACTCGGGGGAGGCGATGACGAGGGCCTGGGCCATCAGCAGCCGTTCCCGGAAGGCGCCGGCCCCTTCGGGCGGCCCTTCGCCGGCTTCGGCGTCCCCGTCGTAGACGGGCATGTCGAATTCCCTCAGGCGGGCCAGGTCCACCTGGGCCCCGGAGCGTTCGATCTGACGGGCGACGAGTTCGGTGAGCCGGCCGTTCACGGATTCCTGACGGGAGGATCCGGCCAGTACGAGGACCCGCAGGGGCTGGGTGGATACGGGGGTGTCGGTCACGCCCGGACGCTACGCCATCCCCCCGGCCGCTCCCCCGCGGCACGACGGTGATCTGCCCGTAAACGCAGAAAAGCCCCGCACCATAAGGTGCGGGGCTCCCCCACAATGATTGTTCGGCGGCGTCCTACTCTCCCACAGGGTCCCCCCTG
>NZ_JBEOSD010000145.1:0-21210 GCF_040302735.1 Streptomyces sp. NPDC097619
GGTGCGGCGGCGCCGTCGTTCCTCAGGCGGGAGCCCCCTCGCCGGGGCGCCCGAGCCGGGCCCTCGCCGCCGCCACCAGGGCGCGGACCCCGGCGGGCAGGGCCGTCCGCGGGTCGGGGGCGAAGGCGGGGGAGTGGTTCGCGGGCAGTGCCGCCAGCTTCAGGGCCGCCGAGTTCCCCGGGGTCCGCGCCCAGGTCGCCGGACCCGTCACCCCGAGCATCCAGTAGCCCAGCCGCACCCCTGAGGCCCCGTGCACCGCCCGTCCGGCCTCGCCGAACAGCGCGAAGTCCTCCGTGGCCAGGGAGGGCGGCCACATGGCCACGGCCGGCTCCCCGAACTCGGCCGCGTGCGCGGCCCGCAGGGCCGCCGTCAGCCCCGGATCGGGGTGCGTCACCGGGGAACCGCCGGTCCGTACGACCTCGGGCTCCCGGGGGCAGGCCGCCGCCGCGCACTCGGCGCGCGCGATCCGCTCCACCGCCGCGGCCGCCCGGTCCAGGGCCGCGTCCCCCACGGCCCGTACGGTGACGCCCAGTTCGGCGCGGTCGGGGATGACGTTCGGGCGGTCCCCGGCGTGGAAGGAGCCCACCGTCACGGCCACCGGGTCCGTGGGCGCCGCCTCCCGGGCCACCACCGTCTGCAGGCGCGTCACCAGGTGGGCGGCCGTCACCACCGGGTCCACCGTCAGGTGCGGGGCGCCCGCGTGCCCGCCCCGCCCGTGCACCACCACCCGGAAGGTGACGCTGCCCGCCGTCACCGGCCCGTACCCGTGGGCCACCATGCCCGCCGGGAGCGGGGCGGCGTGCTGGGCCAGCACCTCGTCGGGCCGGCCGAACCGCTCGTACAGCCCGTCCTCCAGCATGGCCCGGGCCCCGTCCAGGGTCTCCTCCGCGGGCTGCCCCACCACCATCAGCGTGCCCCGCCAGCCGCCGCGGTCCGCGGCCAGGAGCTCCGCCGCCCCGGCCGCCGCGGCCAGGTGCAGATCGTGCCCGCAGGCGTGCGCGGCCCCGCCCCGGGCCGCGTAGGGCAGCCCCGTGGCCTCCCGCACGGGCAGGGCGTCCAGCTCGGCCCGCAGCAGGACCACCGGGCCGGGGCCGTTGCGCAGCACCCCCACCACCCCGTGGCCGCCGATCCCCGTGGTCACCTCCAGGCCCGCCCCGGCCAGCCGGTCGGCGAACAGCCGGGCGGTCCGCGCCTCGGCCCCGGACAGTTCCGGGTTCCCGTGCACGTCCAGGTAGAAGGCGGTCAACGGGCGCAGTAGCGCGCTGAGTCGGTCGGTCATGCCCACGAGCCTCGCGGGCGCGCGCGAGGCGGCGGTGTCATCCCGCTGACACGAACTGCCGGCGGTACGCGGGGCGCTTTGACGGCGCGGGGCGATGAGATGGCTCCAGGCCGGTCGCCCACGGGTGACCCGGTTCCCATTCCACACCACGGTGCTTTCGCCGGACTAAAGGAGCCCACCATGGAGAAGTCCCCCCTCGCCTCGCTCGCCGACGAGATCCTGGAGCTGGAGTCCGAGACCTTCGAGATCTCCGACTACTCCGACGCCAGCGAGGTCGTGCTCGCCGGTTCGACGAGCTGCTCCTCGACCTCCACCTGTTCCTCCACCACCAGCACCACCTCCTGCTCCGCCTGATTCCGGGCGCGCGGCACACGGGTGCGGGCCGCGTCGGCCCGCACCCGTGGAGGGGCCCGGTCCGCCGGGCCCCTCTTTCGCGTGGCCGGGTCCGGGACCGCGGACGGCCGGGCCCGCCACGAGGCGGGCCCGGCCGTGGCCGTGCCGGGGCAGGGCCGGTCAGGGGAAGGGGTGCGGCACCATCCGGATCTCCGCGTCGGTCAGGTCGGTGTCGCGGAGTCCGGCCCGTCGGGCGGCCGTCCGCAGCCGGGGCAGGTACGGGGCACGCTGCCGGGACCAGCCGAAGTCGATGGGCAGCAGCCCCGGGACCACGGCGCACACCGTCCGCAGGCCGATCCGTTCCTGCTCGGGGGTCGTCTGGTCCACGACGATCACGTCGTGACCCGCCGAGGTCAGCCGGTCCACGCAGTACGCGAGGTCCTCGCGCAGGTCGGCGGAGACCGGCGGGGCCGGCCGGTCCGGACCGTAGACCTCGGCCAACGGGCGGACGGCCACCGGCTCCAGGTAGGGGCGCACGTGCTCGGCCATCGCGGGCAGCCCGTACAGCTGGGCGTGGTCCTTCAGGTGCAGCACCCGACCGAAGTCCGCGGCCATGGCCTCCAACGCGCCCTGTCGTTCGGCCACCTGGCCGGGCAGGTGCGGGATGTACGTGAGGACCTCCGACAGGGCCGCCTCGATCGCGTCCACCGGGTCGAGGGCCGCGCCCGCGCCGAAGGAGAACAGCCCGGGGCCGCCGTCCCGGCGGACCGCGAGCCCGGTGACCACCGGAACGCCCAGGTCGATCCGGTTGTCGAAGGCGTGCACCTCGTAGCCCTGGAGCGCCGCCCGGTCGGCCATGGCCCGCACGGCGTCCCCCGGCACGGTGGCCAGGTCGATCTCGGTGAGCCGCTGCCCGCCGTACCAGGCCACCAGGAAGGCGTCCCGTTCGATGAGTTCCAGCAGCGCGCCCAGCAGGGCCTCCTCCGTGCAGCTGCCGATGGCGCAGCCGTTGGAGCATTCGAAGACGAAGTTGTCGGCGGCCAGTCCGGCGCTGTAGTGGACCAGGCGGGCCGGGACCAGCACCGGACGGTCGTCCCGGAGGGAGTGCCCGTACACCCAGGGGATGGGGCGCGCCGGGTCGAAGGGGGAGACGAGCGGGTCGTCCCGGTAGGTGGACTCCGCGTAGAAGCCGCAGGTGGCCGGGTCGAGGGCGGCCTCGCCCAACTCCGCGTAGGAGGCGGTCAGGAGGGTGGAGCCGGTGCGCCGGTGGGTGCCCGCGTACCGTTCCAGGCCCTCCAGGTGGGCCAGGTCCCGGCTGCGCGCGAAGCTGTTGCCCTGACCGCTCCAGGTGACGTCGGTCAGGCCGGCGTAGCCCCGCATGAACACGCTGCCGGCCACCGGGGCGGTGGTCGGGGAGGTCACGTTGATCCAGGTGCCGCCGCCGAGGACCCCGGTCACCGGGTTGGCGAGGGCCCCGTACGGCAGGGGGAAGGAGTCGGCGGCCCGCAACCGCTGGGCGCCGGGCCGCGGTTTGGGCCGGGGACGCGGGGTGAACGGGGCGGGGGCGTCGGTGCCCCGTGGGCCGCAGTCCGGGCACAGAGGGTCGGCGAGCAGCGGGTACGAGCGCACCTGGAGGGTCTTCAGGTCGAGGCGGCTGACCTGCGGCAGGGACCGGTCGGCGGCCGTGTCGCCGGGGGCGCGCACGGTGCCCGAGGTGACGGCCGCGTACAGGGCGCGGACGGCGTCCACGGTGTGGGCCGGCAGGCGCGGCCAGTCCGTGGCCACCGGGGTGAGGGGGCCGGTGCCGGTCTCCAGGGCGTCGCGTTCCGAGCGGCTGCGCAGCCGCTGCCAGCGCATGGCCAGGCAGCGTCCGCAGGCCGGGGCGGTGCCGTCGCCGCCCCAGGGGCCGATGAGGACGGCGGAGGCGGTGAGGTGGACCCGGGCGGCCGGCCGGTCCGCGGCGTGCGGGTCGGGGACCGCGCGGGCCGCGGGCCCGCCACCTGGGGAGGTGCGGACGGTGTCGTGGGCGCCGACGGTGACCACGATCGGCCCGGGTGCGGGGCCGGTGCCGGCCAGGGCGGTCTGGAGGGCGGCGCGGGCCGCCTCCAGGGGCAGCGGGGGTGCGGGGGCGGTCGTCATGCGCGGTTGCTCCAGCGGAAGGTCTTGAACCCGATGAGTCCGAACACCAGGGCGAACCCGGCGAGGGCGGCGCAGCCGAGCCCGATGGTGCCGAGGGAACCGGCCCCGGTCAGGGCGCCGGTGGCCGCGTCGTTGAGGTAGCGCAGCGGGAGGATCCGGGAAACCGACCGCAGCCAGTCCGGCATCATGTCGAGCGGCAGGAAGGACCCGGACAGGAAGGCCATGGGCACCATCATGCAGTTGGCGATGGCCGCCACCGCCTCGGGCGTGTTCGCGTAGGTGCCGACGATGATCCCGATGGCCATGAAGGCCGTGACGCCCAGCACGAGCACGGGTACCACCAGCGGCCAGCGGCCGTCGAGTTCGAGGCCGAAGCCGGGCAGCATCGCCACCGCCACGAACACCGCCGCCTGGACCAGGCCGACCCCGAGGTTGAGCACGTAGCGGGAGGCGAGGACCGTGCCGAGCGGGGTCGGGCTGAGCCGGATCAGGCGCAGCAGGTCGTCGCGGCGCCACTGCATCAGGGTGAAGGCGATGCCGAACACGGCGGCGTTGGCCACGCCCCAGGACATCACCCCGGGCGCGATGTAGGAGATGTAGGGCCGTCCGGTCTCCTCCACGTCCTGGCCGCTGAAGATCAGCCCGAACACGACGAGGAAGAGGAGGGGGAAGGCGAAGGTGAAGAAGAGGGTGGCCTTGTCCCGGACCTGGGCCCGGTATCCGGCGGCGGTCAGTGCCGTGTACGCGCTCATGCCTGGTACTCCGTGGCGGTGGGGGAGGCGGCGGCCCGGGCCGCGCCGGTGAGTTCGAGGTAGACGTCCTCCAGGGTGGCCGTGCGGGTCAGGACCCCGTCGAGGCCGGTGACGGCGTCCACGGCCTGGAGCACCCGGCCGGGTGCGGAGGTCTCCAGGACGAGCGAGCCGCCCTGTTCGCTGACCCGGTCCACACCGGGCAGGGCCGCGGCCTCGTCCGGGGCGATCCGTCCGGCGGGGACGAGCAGCCGGGAGGGGGCCCCGGCGGCCCGGACCAGCTCCATGGGGGAGTCCAGGGCCACGACGCGGCCCGCGGTCATGATGGCCACCCGGTCGCAGAGGGCTTCGGCCTCGTCGAGGTGGTGGGTGGTGTAGACGATGGTGCGGCCGCGGCTCTTCAGCCCGCGCAGCACCTCCCACAGGTCCCGGCGGGCCTGCGGGTCCAGGGCGGCGGTGGGCTCGTCGAGGAAGATCAGCTCGGGTCCGTGGACCAGCGCGGAGGCGATCGCCAGGCGCTGCCGCTGCCCGCCGGAGAGGTTCTCGACGAGGACGTCGCGCTGTTCGGTCAGACCCACCACGGCCAGGGTCTCGTCGGCCGCGGACGGGGGCGTGCGGTAGAGCCCGGCGACCGTGACCAGGTGTTCCCGGGCGGTCTGGCGGACGAAGAAGGCGGAGGTCTGGGTCTGCACCCCCATGCGGGTCAGCAGACCTGTGTTCCGCGGCCAGGGGCTGTGGCCGAGGACGCTGACGGTCCCGGAGTCGGCCTGCCGCAGCCCTTCGAGGATCTCGATGAGGGTGGTCTTCCCGGCCCCGTTGGGGCCGAGGAGGCCGAAGAACTCCCCGCGGCGGACCTCCAGGGACACCCCGGCCACGGCATCGCGGTCCCCGTAGCGTTTGCGGACCTCGTGGGCGGAGAGGGCGGTGGGCTCGGGCGGCTGGTTGCTGTGTGCGTTCATGGGCGGTGCGTCCTCGGTGTGGTGACGGATGGGCCGGGTGGGCCGGGAGGGTCCGGCGGGTGCCCGGGTGCGGGCGGGGTCAACGGGTGACGGCGTACCAGCCTCCCGTGACGGCGGCTGCCAGGAGCAGCAGGACCAGCACCGCCGACCCGACGGTGTAGCCCAGGTAGATCCGGCGGGCCCGCGCCGGGTAGGCGGCCGCCGCGGTCCGGTCCCGCATCCGCAGCCGCGCGTACGCGGCTCCGGCGGGGGCCAGCCGGGTCACCCGGAGGGCGTGCCCGAGCAGGGCGTACCCGTCCATGGGCGGCAGCGGAACCAGGTTGACGAGGGCCTGCGCGCTGCCGAGCAGGAGCAGCACGGACAGGGTCCGGGCCGTCGGGTCCGCGGCGGGCAGCAGCAGCCACCAGCCGCAGAACGGCAGCAGGAAGAGCAGGTTGGCGAAGGCGCCCGCGCCGGCCACCGCGGCCTGGTCCCGACGACGCGGCAGGTAACGGTAGTTGTCCACCCGGCAGTACATGATCGCCACGGGCAGTCGCCAGCGCAGCCCGATCTCCCCGACGGTGCCGCCGGTGTGCCGGGCCGCGATGCCGTGCGCGAACTCGTGCAGGGCCGTGCTCAGCCACAGCAGCGTGGCCACCCCGAGGAGGGCGGCGGGCTGCCCGAACACCCAGACCAGGTCCTCGACCAGCCGGCCGGCACGGGCGGTCAGCAGCCCCTCCATGCCCAGGCACACCGCCAGCAGCAGGGCCATCGGCACCGGGTGCAGCACGGGCCGCAGCCACCGGTGCAGCCGGGCCGTGGCGGCGTCGGCGTCCGCGACCAGCCGGACCCGCCCCCGCAGCAGCGTGCCCTCCCAGGGCTGCGCGGACCGCTCGGGGGCGGCCGGGGCGGGCCCGCCGGCCAGCAGCCGTCGGGAGCCCAGGAGGGCCAGCAGCTGCTGCCAGTTCCGCTCGTCCAGGCGCCGACCGAAGGCCGCGCCGTAGGCGGCGCCGATCTCGGCGAGGCTGCGGCGGCCGTCCAACCGGGACACCAGGAAGTGCTCCTTGGGCCCGATCTCGAAGGCCGCCCCCGACACCGGGTCCTTCACCAGGTGCACGGTCGCCGGACCGTTCAGCAGCGGCGGGGACAGCAGCACGTCGGCCCGCAGCGCCGGCCGGTGCTCCAGCAGGGAGCCGGGCGCGCCCGCCCCCCGACCGCCGTCGGCCGGGACCGGCCCGGTCACGGGGCCACCGCGGCGGCCGCCGCCCCGGGCCGCTCCCGCAGCACCCGACCCAGCAGGTGCGCCAGGTAGGCCTCGTCCCGGATGGTCACGTGCAGCCGGTTGTTGGTCATGTGGAGGTACGGCGACAGCAGCCGGGGCAGCGCCTCCGCCGGATCGGTGACCGGCTCGTCACGGGTCCCGTCCCAGGACCTGAACACCAACCGTCCCGAGGAGGCCAGCTCGGCGGCCCGGTCGCGCAGGTCCCGGCAGTGCGCCGCCCACCCGGCCAGGAACTCCGGGAGCCGTCCGGTGTCCCCGGAGGCCAGCGCCTCCCGGACCCCCTCGAAACGGCGGGACAGCCCCGGGGCGGTCTGCGCGTAGTTCCGGTCGTACTCGTCGGTGCCGATGAACCCGGTCCCCGGGAACGCCTTGTGCCAGAAGTGGTAGTACGAGTCCAGGTAGGCGGCCAGCTCCTCCCGGTCCGGCAGGAACACCCCCGCCATCACCATCATCAGCTGCGCCGAGGTGCCCAGCAGCACCGTCCGCAGGTGCAGGTTCATCCGGCCCAGGGCGTCCATGACCAGATCGCTGGAGCGGGCGAAGTGCCACTCGGCCAGCTCGACCCCGGCCGGGCCGCCGTACTTGCCGTACTCCGGCTCGTAGGGCACCCAGGCGTAGGAGTTGTTCGGGCGGAGGTTCATCCGGCCGTCCGCGCCCATGAAGGAGTCGCGGTCCCCGTCGGGGAACTCGATGTCGAACAGGGTGTTGTAGAACTCGTTCAGGAAGCCGGAGTCCACCTGGTACAGCGCCGGCCGCGCCTTGAGGAAGGCGGCGACGGCCTCCTCGGCGCGCCGTCGCACCTCCTCCGTCGCCGCGGGCGAGGAGGGCCGCAGCCGCAGCCGGACGTGCGGGCCCTCCAACCAGTAGTTGATGAAGAAGTGGCCCGAGATCAGGCCCTCCCCGGTCAGCTCCGCCACCAGCGGACGGACGCAGTTCAGCAGCAGGGGCTGCGGGTTGGCCGCGTAGAAGACGTGCACGGCCTGCCAGTCGCCGCGCTGCGGCTCCGTGGTGCTCAGCTCGGACATCGGACGGGGCCCTCCTGGTGCGGATCGGTCGTGGGGAAGGCGGCGGGACCCGCCGCCGGGGAGCCGAAGGTCTCCACCGCGAACTCCGTGACGTGGCCGCCGCGCGCGGAACGCACCGGCAGCCCTTCGGTGTCCGGCAGCAGCTCCCGGAACACCACCCGGTCGGTGCCCTCGCCGAGCAGGGCCTCGAAGGTCTCCAGGGACAGCAGACTCGCGAAGTCCACGTACTGCGGCTTCGCCCCCGCAGCGGGGCCCACGGCCGCCGCGACCGTCGCGAACACCCGCTCCGGCAGCCCGTGCGCGGTCCGCCAGCGCTGCCAGTCCAGGAAGTCGGCGGCGCTCCGCGCCCCGCGGGCGGGCAGGTCACCGGCGGTGGTGGTCCAGCTCCGCCGGGCCAGCACCAGGTCCCCGTGGACCACCCGGGGCCGGACCCGGACCGGTCCGTCCGCGTCCTCCCGCGGCACCCCCGCCCACACGTCCAGCGGGGACATCGAGGAGGGCGACAGCAGCAGCAGGGTCCGGGGGATCGCGGGCAGCGCCAACGGCACCAGGTAGCCCAGGTACACGGGGATCACCTCCCGGCCCAGCCGGTGCGAGCGCAGCACCACGCGACCGGCCGTCGGATCGTGCTCGGCGTACAGGTCGTCCAGGTCCAGCCGCCGGTCCTCCGGCAGGGTGCCCGTCTCACCGGGGCAGACGATCTCGTACTCGGTGAGCCGCCCGTGCAGGTTGAGGTTCGTGGTCACCGGACCGCCCGTGACCTCGGCGAGCACGGCCCCGGGCGGAGCCGCCGCGGCGTTCGCCGCCCGCAGCCGCGCCGACAGGTCGGCCCCCGCACCGTCGGCCGGGCGCTCCGGAACGCCCTCGGCGCCACGGGGGCCGGCGGCGTCCTCGTAGACGTGCGTGAACCGGCTGAAGGGGAAGGACAGCCCGCCGTAGGCGCGGTTGAGCACCGTCCGCGGCTCCCCGCCCACCGGGTCCACACCGAACTGGAGATGATGGGCACGCGGTGTGAAACCCCGCTCGATCGGTACGAGTTCCGCCGCCACGGCCGCGATGTCCGGCTCCGTCAGGCGCAGTTCCGCGGCACCCGTCGGATCCCCGTACGCCGCCCACGCCGCCCGCATGCGGCCGGTGAAGGTCCGCCGGGCCGCGTCCAGGGCGCGGATCCCGGGCAGTCCGAGCCAGTTCTCCTCCGGCACGTACTCCCCGTGCTCGTCGTAGGGGCGGCGCTTCCCGGTGAAGGACAGGTACTGGTCGAAGAAGTCCTCGTGGAAGTCGTGGACGAGCCCCAGCAGGTCCTCGCAGCGACCGCCCTCCCCGTACCGGGCCGTGAAGAAGCCCTCGAAGGTGATCCGCTGGGCCAGCGTCAGGTCGAAGGCGGGCAGGATCCGCTCCACCGAACGCAGCGAATCCAGCGCCGGCAGCACCACCGGCAGGTCCGCCCCCGCGCTCACGTCCTCGTACACCAGCGTCTGCGGCAGCCCCGCCGCCCCGGCGCCCAGCTCCTCCTGCACCCGCCGCAGACCCGCCCGCAGCTCCGCGAGCAGAGCCCGCCGCTCGTCCCGCCCGGCCGCCGGATAGCGCTCCAGCACCGCCGCCGGTCCGGCCAGCGACTCCGCCAGCCGGTCCGCCCAGGCCGCGCCGAGCCCGGCCAGCGCCGTCCTGAAGGCGGTCAGCGGATCACCGCCGTGCACCACCGTGTCCAGGCACGGCACCCGGACCATGCCCAGGCGCCGCAGCGCGTCCACGTACGCCTCGCACTCCTCGGGCCCCGCCCCGTGCTCGGCGGCCAGCCACTCCGTCAGCTCGTGGTGGCGCAGCTCCCCGCGCGTCGCGAACAGCGCCAGCAACCGGTCCAGGGTGCCGCTGCGGCGCAGGAAGAACAGCCGGTCCGTGGCGGCGTCGAAGGTGACGGCCGCGTCGTCGTCGCCCGCGGCCACCGACTTCCGCACGTACCGGACGCGTTCGCCCTCCCATCCCCAGCCGGAGGCGGGGCGCAGCGGAAGGTCCCGGCGCCGCACCGGATCGGCGAGCACCAGCTCCGCGATCCGCGCCAGCACCACCACGTTGAGGCGGACGTGCCCGGTCCAGATGTCCGCCACCCGCACCGGCCCCGTCCCGGCCTCCCCGGCGGTCACGGCCCGGCCGGTCGCCAGGGCGGTGAAGGTGCTGAAGGGGCTGGTCTTGCAGGCCGTGCGGTACACATACGACAGCACCGCCCGCTCCGCCTTCCGGGCCCGGCCGCGCGGCTCGGCCCCCGTCGCGGCGGCCTCCGCCAGCGGGCCCAACCGGCCCTCCAGCACCGGGGAGGCCAGCAGCAGGCCCAGCCGCAGCCGGTCGTCCTCCAGCAGCCCGGCCAGCTCCCGCCGGCCCGCCGTCAGATCGTCGGCGAGGAGCCCCTCGCCCTCGGCGAGGAGGGCCCGGAACCGGGCCTGCCGCTCCAGCCACTCCGTCAGCCGGACCGCGCCCGCCGGGTCGAGCCCCGCCAGCGCCGTCACCGCCTCCTCGGCCCGGTCCGGCACCCGCCCGTTGTGGATCTTCCTGCGCAGCCCGAGCAGCGCCCGCCGGGCGGTCACCCCGGGCCCGTCCGGCGCCGGGTCGGTGAGGGCCACCGCCCGGTGCAGGACCTCGCCCAGCTCCTCGGCCTCCGCCCCGAGCCCCGCCTCCGCGTCCAGCACCCGGCGCGCCCAGTCGGCCGCCCCGGGACAGCGCAGCCCGTCCACGGCCGCGGCGGGCAGCCCGGCGACCCGGAGCATCAGGTGCTCCCCGGTCCGCCAGGGCTGCCGCCCCGCCGTCCCGGCCCCCGCGGGGCCGGTCCTGGTGGTCGTCCTCATCCTGCTCTCCCCCTCAGGCGATCTCGTGCCGGAAGTCGGCGGGCCGGGGCCGCTCGTGCCCCAGCAGCATGATCAGCAGCGGGGCCTCGTCCGTACCGGCCGTGCCCAGGTGCTCGGTGTAGGAGATGTTGTCGAAACCGAGGGCCACCCCCGCGCCCAGCCCCAGGGCCGCCGCCGTCGTGTAGAAGGTCTGCGCGACCGCCCCGATCGTCCCGCCGACGAGCCGGTAGCCGCGGTCCCCGACGGCGTCCAGGACGGCGGTGGTGCGCACGGCGGGCACCAACACGGCCGCCGCCTGCTCCAGGTTGTAGTTCGACAGGAAGTAGTTCCGCTGGAGGAAGGAGCCCGGCGGGCCCGTCACGACCGGCCGGAGCGCGTGCGCCGCCGGATCGTAGGCGTAGCTGCCGGGCTCGATCCCCGCCACGTGGTTCACGAAGGCGTACAACCGCACCAGACCGCCGCCGTCGGCGCCCTCGGCCTCCGAGCCCAGCGAGGTGGCCGCGCAGTCCGCGAGCGCCGCGGCCAGCTCCTCGGCGGTCACCGCGCGGCTCGCGTCGAAGCGCCCGAAGCTGCTGCGGCGGGCCCGGAGCGCCGCCGGCACGTCCAGCCGGTCCGCGCGCGGCGCGGGCAGCGCCACCGGCTCACCACCGGGCACCGGCCCGGCGGCCGCCGCGTCCAGGGCACCCGGGGCCGGCCGGTCGGCGGCCCGCCCCAGGGTCGCGGCGTGGATCCGCTCCAGGGTCTCGAACTCCAGCACCCGGCGGGAGCGTTCCACGTCCCGCCGGACCACCACCGGGCCCTCCCCGGCCGCCGGAACCTCGGACGCCGGCACCCCGGACGCGGGGGACCGCGCACCGGACGGGTCCAGCGGCACCACCGCGAAGATCCCCTCCTCCCGGTCCGGGGTGCCCAACAGCCGGGCCAACCTCTCCTCGTCGAACCACAGCAACGGGTCCACGTCCAGGCCCCGCCCGGCCGCCCACAGCCGCCAGGTCTGCACCAGCGCCCCCACGTCCATGCTCACGGCGTGGAAGGAGAAGCTGTTGTACTTGAAGGAGTTCTGCCAGTACTTCACGCCCAGCAGCAGGTACCCGGCGTCCGCCCGCTCCGGCCCGGCACCGCCCGTGGCGGCCCGCACCTCACCGGTCACGTCGCCCGCCAGCAGCCGCCGCAGCCCGTGCCGGTGCGGGGCGTAGTGGTACAGCCCCGGGGTCACCGCGGCCCCCGGACCGGCCGCCCAGTACACGCTGACCGGGTACAGCCCCCCGCCCGAGGCCGTGCCCCGGGACCAGTTGGCGTGCGTGTAGTGCGGCAGCGCGCCCAGGTCGGTGTTGGCCTGCACGGCCAGCCGCCGCCCGGTCAGCCCGTAGCTGTCCTGCAACAGCCCGCCCAACAACTCCAGCGAGAAGCCAGGGGCGCCCGGCCCGGCGGGCCCGGGCGACGGCAGCGGCAGCAGCTCCGCGTCCGGGTAGTACTTGGCCTTCCGCGGCCGGTCGGACCAGTCGGGGACGAAGTCGGCGGGCTCCATCGGGATCCGGCCGCGGTGCATGATGTCGTGCGCGTAAGTGGGGGCGTAGCCCACGGGGTTCCTCCTGCGGGGGAGTCGTCGGGACGGCGGGGTGGTTGGTCCGACCGCCGGTTCCGCGGTCACGGGAAGGGATGCGGGGCCGGGTTGAACTCCGCCGGGTCCAGGTCGTGGGCGCGCAGCCCGGCCGCGCGCAGCGCGGTCCGCAGCCGGGGCATGCCCAGCGCCCGCTGCCGGGAGGCGCCGAAGTCGATCGGCAGCAGCCCCGGCACCAGCACGCTCACCGTGTGCAGGCCCAACCGCCGCTGCTCGGGCAGGGTCTGGTCCACCAGCACCACGTCGAAACCGTGCTCGGCCACGGCCGCCACGCACCGCTCCAGGTCCGCGCGGACGTCCCCGGCCACCGCCGCGCCGGACCCGTCGGGCCAGGCGAGCTCCGCCACCGGACGCAGCCGCTCCTGCGGCGCCCGCAGCAGGAACTCCGCCCACCGGCCCATCTCCGGCACCCCGTAGACCAACGGGTGGTCGTGCAGCGCGGTGATCTTCGAGAAGTCCGCCGCCATGGCCCGCAGCCGCTCCTCGTCCCGCTCGGTGCGACCCGGCAGGTTCACGGCGTCGGTGGCGATCTCGCAGAGCGCCGAGTCCAACGCCGACTCCGGATCCAGCCCGGCGCCCGCGCCGAAGCACATCCGCCCCGGACCGCCGTCGAAACGCTCCGCCACCGCCGTCACCACCGGCACCGGGAAGGTGATCCGGGTGTCGAAGAACCGCGCCCGGTACCCGTACAGCGCCAGCCGGTCCACCATGGCCCGGGTCCCCGGCCGCGTGCTGGTGCTCACGTCGATCTCGGGCAGCGGCTGCCGCCCGTACCAGGTGAGCAGGAACGCGTCGCGCTCCACCACCTCCATCAGCCCGAAGTACGCGGCCTCGGCCAGGCTCCCGCCCGAGGCGCACCCGTTCGAGCTCTCCTGCACGAACCGGTTCTCCAGACCCGGCGCGTGGTAGTACGTCAGCACCTCCGGCACCAGCCGCGGCGCCCCGTCGCGCAGCGACCAGCCCCACACCCAGGGGATCTCGCGGTCCGCCGCGAACGGCCGCACCCGCGGGTTGTCCCGGTGGAAGGCGTCGTCGTACAGGCCCACCCGGCGCGGATCCACGGCCGTGCCCGGCTCCAACGCGTCCAGGGAGGCCCGCACCGAGGTGGTGCGGGACCGCGCCCGCATGCCCGCGTACCGCTCCAGCCCCTCCAGGACGCCCACCCGGGCGCTGCGGTCGAAGGAGTCGGTGTGCCCGCCCCAGAACGTCTCCCGCAGGTACTCCCCGGAACGCATCGAGAAGCAGCCGATGGTCGCGGAGGTCGAGGTGGAGGACACGTCCTGCACCAGCGACGGGCCCAGCGCCCCGCACAGCGGGTTGGCGAACGCCGCCACCTCGATGCCGTACGACTCGATGGGCCGGGTCCGGAACACCCCGGGCCGGTACTTCGGCGCGGGCCGCAGCTCCGGCTCGCCCGGCGCGTCCGTGACCGGCACCGCGCACACCGGGCACTCCGGATCCGGCACCAGCGGGTACCGGCGCACCGCACCCCCGGCCAGGTCCAGCAGCAGCACCTCCGGGAACCCGCCGGAGCCGGACCGCGCGACGGCCGGGTCCCGCCGGGACTCCGCCGTGACCAGCGCCGCCAGCAACCCCGCCGCGAACGGCAGCGCGTACGGCCACGCCCCCGCCGGACGGGTCGCCCCGCCCAGCTCCAGCGCGTCCCGCAGCGCCACCGACCGCACCGCCTGCCAGCGCCGTTCCAGACAGCGCGGGCACACCCCCGGCCCGGCCACCACGGCCTGACGGCCGTACAACCGCACCGGGACGGCCGGCGTGGCCCCGGCCCGATCCGGTCCGCCCGGCCCGGCGGGCGCGGCGAACGCGTCCCGCAGCCCCAGGACGCCCAGCTCCACCGGGGGCCCGCCGAGCGCGGCCAGCTCCCCGGCCAGCAGCGCGGCGAACCGGTCGGCGGCCTCCTCAGCCGGCCCCGCCGCCGGGGCCGGTGCCGTGTCAGGAGCCATCGCGGGACTCCCCGACTCCGGCGGCCGAGGCCAGCAGCACCCGGACGGTGTGGATGCCGGCGGCCGCCAGATCGGCCGGTCCGGTGCGCACGACCAGCACGTCCCGGCCGGCCGCCGCCAGCCGCTCCAGGACCTCGGTCCAGCCGCGCGCACCGCCCGCCGCCCCCGACTCCGGAGCCGCCTCGCCCGCCACGGCCAGGGCCCGCGGGTCGAGGTCGCGCAGCAGTGGGTCCCCGGTGTCCGCGGGCCCGTCACCGGAGGCGGCGTCCCGCTCGTACTGCGCCGCGCCCAGCAGGTCCCGCAGCGCCGCCACGGCCGCCTCCCGCCGCTCCAGGGCGGCGCCCACCGCCCACCGGCCGCCGGAACGGGCCAGCAGCACGTGCGCTCCGCTGTGCGCCTCCTCGCCCAGGTCGAGGAGTTCCACGGGCAGCTCCAGTCGGTCCGCCGACCGGAGGAGGAAGGTCAGCTCGGCGTCCGCCTCCGCGCCGCCCGCGACCTCGGTGGAGGGCAGCGGCACCGGTGCGGCAGGTGCTCCGCGCACGGCGCGCAGCAGGGCCGCGTGGGAGAGCGCGGACAGCAGGCCCGCGGCGGCGGCGTCGGCCGGCGAGGGACCGGCTCCGGCACCCGCCCGGGTCCGCTCGAACAACCCGGCCGCGTTGTGCGGGCCGAAGGGCCGTACCGCGCCCGCCGGGACGAGCACGGGCTCCTTCGTCGACAGGGACACCCCGCGCTGCCACGCGGCGGGCCGGCCCGCGACCCCGCTGGCCGACAGCAGCCCCTCCGCGACGGCGGCCCCCGCGGCCTCCGCCACCACCTCGGGGGCCGGGGCCACGTGCTCGGCGTACACCAGGGCCGCCGCGTCCAGGGCCCGCATCCGGGCTCCCGCCACGTGGTGCACGTCGAAGGCCGCGACGGTGCGCCGGGCACCCGGCGCGGTCCCGAAGCCGACGGCGCTCACCTTCAGCGGGATCTGGGTGAGCGGTTCGTCCTCGTAGCGGGTGAACACCCCGGTGTGCGGGCGGACCAGGACGGCCCGCCGGTTCAACTCCTCCACCAGCGCGTCCGCGTCCCGGGCGGTGTCCAGGGTCGGCAGCGCGGGCGCCGCCGAGGCCCCGGCCGCCGTGAGGTCCACCGGTTCGACGGCCCCGGCCGCGGCGGTCGCCGCGGCGGCACCCCCGCAGAGCGGACAGGCCGGGTGCGGGGACAGCGGCTCGGCCGTCACGTCCAGGGAGTCCAGGTCCTGCACCAGCACCTGCCCGTCGGTCTCGGCGGGCAGCGCCCCCGAGACCACGCGGAACACCTCGTAGCCGAGGAGGTTGCCGGTCATCGCGGCCAGCGGCCCGGACACGGGGACCCCGGGGGCGGGGGCACCGGGCAGCGCCAGCGCGTTCCACAGCCCCGCCGCGGCCCCCGCCGCGCCCTCGGTGCCGCCCGAGCCCAGCCGGAGCGCCGCGCAGCCCCAGCACGCCGGGCCGCCGGACCGGGACAGGGGGCCGGTGACCCCGTACCCGCCGAAGGTCCAGGCGGGCAGCAGCAGCTTGCCCTCCGGCACCCCCTCGCGCAGCAGCGGCAGCAGGCGTGCCGGGGCGGCCGGGCCGCCGGTGACCACGACCACGTCCCAATCCGCCAGCGCCGACCAGGTCGGCTCTCCTGCGGGCAGCGGCAGCAGCTCCACCGGGCAGCCGTCGGCACCCGCCTCGGCGGCCTCCGCGGCGGCCTCCACGGTGTCCGTCCCGGGCAGGAACCCGACGGTCGCGCAGCCGTTGCGGACCAGGCTCAGCACCGCCCAACGTGCCGTCTCGTCCTCACCGAGGACCGCCACCCGAGCGGACCGGAAGGCGGCGAACCGGGCGGCGGCCCCGTCGGCGTAGTGCTCGGCGTAGGCGATCTGCGGGGCGTAGCGGCGGGCCACGTCGGCGGAGAGACCGCCGTCCGGCTCCGGGCCGGCCTCGGCCACCGCGCGGGCGAAGTCCCGTTCGTACAGGGTGCTCACCAGCTCCGCGACCATGCTCCGCTGTGCCTCGCCGAGCCCGGTACAGAGGTCGGCCACCGTGTGCGTGCCGTCGAGGTGCGGGACGATCAGCGTCGCGAACCGGTAGGCGGACTTGGCGTTGAGCCGGAACCCGCCGTCGGAGTTGTGGAACAGCACCCCGTCCGGGGTCTGCGTGAACAGCACGTCCCGGCGTATCCGGGGTCGGGTCGCGGCGACGGCGTCGAAGGTGGATCGGGTCATGGGGTACCCCCGTGTGCGGTCTGGCCGGCGGCGCGGGCCGTCGGAAGGGTCGGAGGCCCTCGGGGCGGAGCGGGCGCGGGTAACGCGCCCTCCGGTGCCGGGGCCTGCAAATGCCGTGGTTGCTACGGGTGCTGAGGAAGGGTCGGGAAGCGGATCGCTCGGGCTCGAATGCCGTGAACCGGATGAACCGTGTGGGCGACGTGAATGCCGCGAGCATGGAGGATCCGGATGGCCGTGAGGAGCGGGTCGGAGGGGAAAGGGGAGGTCTGGGGGCTCGTCAGGGGGGCGCGGGGTGGAAGGGGGAGCCGGTCCGGGAGGTGGGTGGTGGGGCCTGTGCGGTGGGTGGGGCCGTGTGGTCGGTGGGGTGGTGGTCGAGCGGGTGGCCGGGGCGGGGCCCGGTGGGCGGACCGTGGCAGGTCCCGGACCGCGGTCCCGTCCTGTCGTGCTCCGTTCCGGTCTCCTCGCAGGTCGGGCGGGGTGTCAGGCGGCGGCGCCGGGCACGCACCCGGTGAGGTGACGCGCGTAGCGACGCAGCAGGGCGTGCATGCGGTACGGGCCCGGCGGCCCGTCCTCCAACAGCCCCGCGTCCACCAGCTGTTCGAGTTCCTCCTCGGTTACGCCCCGGCCGGGCGCGGGCTCCCGCGGGGCGTCCGCCAGGCGCAGGAACGCCTCCCGGAGCTCCTCGGGCAGGGCCTCCAGGGCCTGTCCGAACACCTCGGGCACGGACAGTCGCGGACCGCCCGGCAGGGCGAGCCGTCCCGGGGGATCCGCCGCTATCCAGGCCGCGCAGTCCGCCAGGGACAGGCCCGGCCGGGTCAGCAACCGTCCCGCCGCGATCCGCAGGGCCAAGGGGAAGTGCCCGCAGACCCGGGCCAGTTCGCCGGCGGCTTCCGGCTCCGCCGCGATCCGGTCCGGTCCCGCGAGCCCTGAGAGGAGGGCCCGCGCCTCGGCCTCCCCGAGCACGTCGAGGCGGTGCACCGCCCCGCCGTGCGTGGCCACCACCGCCGCCAGGGCGTTCCGGCTGGTCACGACCACCCGGGTGTCCGTCCCGGTGACGGCGGCCAACAGCGGAAGGACCTGCGCCGCCCCCGTGGCGTCGTCCAGGAGCAGCAGCCGGCCCCCGTCGCCGGGGGCCGGCAGCAGGGTCCGGGCCTCCGCCTCGCCGACCGGAGTACCGTCCGGCCCGGTCAGCGGGACGAGGACGGCCCCGCCCGGGAACGCGGCGAGCACGTCGTGCGCGCACCGCAGGGCCAGGGCCGATTTCCCGATGCCGGGGGCCCCGGACACCACGACGAGCCGGGGCCCGGCCGGGTCGGTGAGCTGAGCGGTGAGCGCGGCCCGCACCGCCGCACGACCGGTGAAACCGGCCGGCGGCGGCAGCTCCGCTCCGTCCGAGGTCACCGTGCCGGTACGGATCGGCCGGGCGGCGGAACCCTGCCGTCCCGCCGGGAACGCGGGCGCCGGGACGCCCGAGCGGGTCGCTCCGGTGCCCGAGGTCAGTGAGAGCACCGGAGCCCCCGCGCCGGAGGACCGGCCGGAGCGCCCCGCCGGCAGGGCCGTCGGGGCCCCGCCCAGCTCCTCCGCCCGCAGGATGGCCAGCTCCAGCCGGCGCAGCCCGGGCCCGGGGTCCACCCCCAGCTCCTCGCGGAGCCGTTCGCGGACGGTCCGCAGCTCGGCCAGGGCCTCCGCCTGCCGACCGGTGCGGTACAGGGCTTCGATCAGTTGCTCGGTGAACCGTTCCCGCACCGGATGGCGCCGGGCGGTCGCGGTCTCGTACAGGTCCACCAGCACCTGGTGGCAGTTGCCCGCGGCCAGTTCGAGGTCGCAGACCCGTTCCAGGACCCGCAGCCGCTCCTGTTGGAGGGCGGGTACGGCGTCCCGCTGGAGCAGGCGCGAGGCCACGTTGGCCAGGGGCTGGCCCTGCCACAGGGACAGGGCCTCCCGCAGCCGGTACAGCTCCTCGCCCGGTCCCCGGTCCCGGCCCGCGGCGGCCGCGCCCTCGGCGAGGAGGCGGAAGGCCACCAGGTCCGAGCCGGCGGCGTCCACCCGCATGCGGTAGCCACCGGGCACGGCTTCGATGGTGTCCGCCGCTATTCCGTATTTGGCGAAGATCCGTCGGAGCCGCAGCACGCAGGTCTGGAGCGCGGCCCGCGCGGTGCCCGGGGGCTCCTCGTCCCATACGGCGCTGAGCAGATAGGACACCGAGACCACGGAACCGGGATTGAGCAAGAGGGCGGCGAGCAGGCTGGTCGGTTTGGATGGCTTGAGAACGACGGTTTCGGAGCCTTGCGCAATACTCAGGGGCCCCAGGAGCTGAAAGCGCATATCGACTCCCCGGATGCGCGTGGGAGCGGAACCGGGGCGCGAAACGGCCGTCGTTCCGCCCCCCATCGGGCGGTGAATGAGGGGCACATTACAGAAGAGATCTTGCGGAAGTCGAGTTATCGGACGGCCTCTCGACAGGCTCGGGACCTTGGTCCCCTGGTCGTCACCTCGACTTGGGCAAGAAGTTGCCAATGGCTTGTTACTGCTGTTGAGAGGTGAACGAATTCCTCATCGCCGCAGGACGGTGAAACCTCCTTTCCGGTTCACTCGACACGTGAATTCGGCCGGAACTCGTCTCACTCGCGGACCCTTACTCGAATTGAGGTGGGAGATCGGGATCACCCGCGATTCGGTCATGGCCGGAATTGGCCGGTCCGGATCCCGCCGGCGCGCTGCGCCGTCCCCGGCTCCGGGGGATGCTGGGGAGAGGACGTGGACGGGCGGGGAACGGGCGACCGGAGGTGAGCGGCATGCTGGCGGCGAGCAGGGCTTTCAGTGGGTACTCGGTGGATTCGATGGACGCGGCGCGGGAGTTCTACGGGGAGGTCCTCGGGGTCCGGGTCACCCCGGACCACGGCATGCTCTTCCTGGAGCTGGAGGGCGGGAACCGGGTCCTGCTCTACCCGAAGGACGACCACCGGCCCGCCGGGTTCACCGTCCTCAACTTCCCCGTGCCGGACGTGGAGGCCGCCGTGGACGCCCTCACCGCCCGCGGGGTCTCCTTCGAGCGGTACGAGGGCTTCCCCCAGGACGACAAGGGCGTCGTCCGCGACCCGGACCACGGCCCCGCCATCGCCTGGTTCAAGGACCCGGCGGGCAACGTCCTCTCGGTGATCGAGGACGACTGATCGAAAACGACCGATCGAGGAGAACCAGCCGACGGCGCCGGGTCGCGGGCGCCGGGTAGCGGGGCGACCGCACCGGGGCGGACCCGACGCGAGCGCGTGCGGACGCGCTCGCGTAACGGACCGTTTGGACCCGCCGGGCCCCCGGTCGCCCGGACCACTCGGGCCGTTCCGGGTGCGCGGGCTCCGTCCGGTGGGGGACGGTGGGGGAGTGCGCCGGACCCGCCGGCCCCTCGCCTGGAGACACGTCATGAACTGGACCCTCGAAGTGGTCATGGTCCCCGTCACCGACCTCGACCGCGCCAAGGAGTTCTACGCCGACCGCGTCGGCTTCGCGGTGGACCTCGACGACGAGGTGGCGCCCGGAGTGCGCATCATCCAGCTCACCCCGCCCGGCTCGCGCTGCTCCATCGCCCTCCAGTCCGGGCTGCCGACGCCTCCCGGAGGCAAGGAGATGACCCCGGGGGCCCTGCACGGGCTCCAGCTCTGCGTCACCGACATCGAGGCGGCCCACCGCGGGCTCACCGAGCGCGGGGTCCCGGTCTCCCCGGTGCGGCACGTCGGTGAGCACGGCTGGACGGAGGGCAAGGGCGGGACCTGGAACTCCTTCCTGTCCTTCGAGGACCCCGACGGCAACGGCTGGATGGTCCAGGAGGCCCCCACCGAGCTCTCCGAACGCTGACCGAAGCGGTACCGGCCACGGGGCCCGGCCGGGACTCGGCGGGATCTCGTGGCGTCCGGTCGCGGCGGCCGGGCCGGGCTGGTGCACTGGGAGGCGTGGACGAGCCAGGCGGACCCGGCGGAACCCCGCGCACGCGGGGGCGGCTGCTGTATCCCGAAGGGCACCCGAGGGCGCACCTCGGGTCGCTCCTCCTGGTGCTGACCTTCGCGAGCGGGCTCGTCGACGCCGTCAGCTTCTTCGGACTGGGGCACGTGTTCGTCGCCAACATGACGGGCAACGTCGTCTTCCTCGGGTTCGCCCTCGCCGGCTTCGGGGAACTCTCCGCCCCCGCCTCCGCCGCCGCCCTCGCCTCCTTCCTCCTCGGCGCCGCCGCAGCGGGCCGGCGCCGCGCGGGCCCCGCGGGTGCCCGGCTGCTCGCCCGACTCGTGGCCCTCCAGGCCCTCCTGACCGCGGCCGCCCTCATCGTCCTGGCCTGCGGCGGCGGCCGCTACCCGGTACTCGTGCCGCTGGCCGCGGGCATGGGCCTGCAGAACGCCGTGGTCCTCCGCCTCGGCCTGCCCGACCTCACCACCACCGTGGTCACCCGTACCCTCACCGGTCTCGCCGTCGACCCCTGGGGGGCCGCCGGTCGCCGCCGACTGCTGTCGGTGGCCGTCCTCTTCCTCGGTGCCCTCGTCGGCGGCCTCCTCTACGCGGGCCCCGGTTCCGCCTGGGCCCTGGCGGCCGTCCTCGCCCTGCTCTGCGCCGTCGCCGTCGTGCCCTTCCGCCACGGCCCCGACCCCCCGGCACCCCCCACGCCCTGACCGGGAGCCCCGCTCACCGCCCCACCGCGGCCCTGGCCGCGGCCCGGCCCGGGCGCCGGCCTAGGCAGTGTCTTCAAAGAGGCTTTAGCCAGAGGAACAGGGACGCGATGGTGACGGCTGCCTGGTAGGACTCGCGGGTCTTGTCGTAGCGAGTG
>NZ_JBEOSD010000146.1:0-11846 GCF_040302735.1 Streptomyces sp. NPDC097619
GCCCGGCCCGTACTGGCTCTGCTCGCAGCGCCGGCCCCTGACTCCCACGTCCGAGGCCAGGGGGCGACGGGGCGGGGCGGGCGGGTGCGGGGCCGGGCGGGGGCGGCAGGGTGGGGGTCAGGTGCGGTAAATCCGCCGGTAGGAGAGCCGGGACCCGTACCCGCCGGCCGCCAGGAGACCCGCGGCCGGCGCCCACACCGCCGGATCGGCGACCACGCCGGGCGCGAGGATCAGGATCATCGGCAGCACCACGGCCGCGACGAAGAACACCCCGCTCGTCGTGACCGTCAAGACACCGTTGGTTTCACGGGTAGTTGAGGACGGCATGATAGCTTCGGCACCTAACGCCGGAGCATAAAACGGACTCCGGCGACGCAAACGGTCAGACGGCATGACGGATCCCTCCCGGGATAACTCAAGTCGGCACACGGCCGTTTCGTGAGGTTGACGAGGCCCTGGCCACTGGTTGCGAGCCCCAGCCAGGGCCTTGTCCGCACCCGGTCTTCACTCCCAGGCACGGCATATGCACGGTACGTCGCCACCCGAGCCTCACGCTACGCAAGCGCCGGTGCACGGCCAACAACGCCCCGCACCCCGAATGCGCCCCCCGGGCCCGCCCCGCGGGCGAGATCCTCGGACGCCGTGAGCACATCCGGTCAACACCGAACCGAACACGATCCGATAATGCGTCAACACGGCCGTCGCGGCAGCCGATGTCACGAATCGTGGCGCTCCCGCCGTTCCCCCGGAGTCCACCCGTCCGCCCCCTGCGACCCATCGCCACGATGCGCCACCCTCGCAACCGCGAACGAACGCACGCCCCGGTCTTGACCGTCTTGTCACGGCACCTACCGCAAAATTCCCGCAAAACGGACCACGTCGGCGGTCCCTTGATCGTGCCTGTGGGACCGCTGCTCGTTCCTTGGACGCACCGAACCCTCCGCCGCGGACGACCGCCGTCCTGTACAGGCCCGCCGTACAGGACGCAGGTGTTTCGGCCTCGGCGAGGTCGTACTTCGGGACATCGAACGGCGCGGTCCGACATCCGGAGGATCGGCCGACGACGTTGCTCCTCACCCGTACCCGTGGGTGTGAGGAGCGACGTCGAAGAGCGGCGGTTACGCGAGCGCCGCGGCCCGCGCCCCCTCGATCCGTGCGAGAAGAGTCGGTTCCACGGGCGGCAGCGTGCGGTCAGCGGACATGCCGCGGCACAGGGCGAGGGAGCTGCCGTCCACGCACGACGGGCACACCACCATCAGGCCGTCGCGGCCCATGAGCACGGTGGAGGGACAGCTGTCGAACACCGGCCGCTCGCACGCATCGCACGGATGATGCCCCATCACCGTCCCGGGCTGGGCGGAGCCCGCCTCGGCGCGGGGAATGACCGTTGCGCTCATGGCGCGGCCCAGCTCCTCCCAGACCTCCAGCGGCAGCCTCATGCGTCGCAAAATCCCCTCGGTGGGAGGGGCGGGCGTCCCTTCCGGCAGAAGCAGCAGGGCCGAGTCGACCTCTGCCAGCGCCCCGAGCCCTGTGACGGGATCGGCGGCGTAGACGATCGTGTGGCCCTCACCCGTGCGGGCGATGTCTCCGGAAGTGGACGTCGCCAGCAGCCCGGCGAGCCGATCCGCAGGGCCCTGAACCCCGTTCGTTCCCACGGAATAGCTGGTCACCCAGGGGGCGGCACCTGTGGCAGCATCGATCGACTCCGCCGGGAGGACGGACATCTGGATTCCGGGGCCGTAGGCCCGGACATCGACGCACCCAAGGCGCGCGTACCCGTCGAACCCGTACGGGAAGGCGATGGTCAAGCCGTGCTCGCCGGTCGCGTCGCCGAAGGACTGCGGCAATCCCGTGCTCGTTCGTGAAGCCTCTTCCCGCAGGGCGCGGATGTACTTCGCCCCGGCGTTGCGCTGGCGGCGTGCTCGCTGCTGGTTCGTCGTGCGCTTCTTGGGCATGACCAGTCCGTCTCACGGCAGGCCCACGCTCCCGCCGAATGACGAAGCGGTAGTTGCACGGGGCCCTCAGGCCCTTGGCCGGCTCCGTCGGCGGCGTGGGCGCGGCAACGGGCTGGGCGACCGGCGTACGTGTCCAGCCGGGAGCCACATCGTAGCGCCGACCGTCAGATCCCGTGAGTCAGTCCGGGCAGCGTGTCGTGGGAACACGATGCCCCAGCCCGGCAGAACCCCGTGGGAGCGCCGACGGCCACGGGGACCTGTCGGCCCGATGCGAAGGGGCCGTGTCAGTGGCCTTCCGTACTCTTTCGGCCATGACGTCGCCGGGCTTCGACCACACCTACCTGTTGCCGCTGTTCCAGGAGCTGGAGAGCCGTCGTGAACAGGGTGCTTATCAGCCTCTGTCCGATCCCGCCCCCTCCAGCAGCCTCCATGTCGACGAGGAGCCGCTGGGTACCTACTCGGCGTCCTTCCTCATCCGGAACTCCTACGGCGCGGGCATCGCGCACGCCGACGCCCTGCGCAGGCTCGTCCACGCCGGCGAGGTCGACCCGTTCAGCCCCTGGACCCTGATGCGCGGCGCTCTGGAGAACTTCGCCATGGGCGTCTGGCTCCTGGACGGACCCGGCCGCGCCGAGCGCCGCCGCCGCACCCTGGCCCTGTGGTACGAGGACATGCGCAACCGTGCCAACCACGAGGTCGCCTCCGGCCACGAGCCGGGCCCCGAGGGCAAGACCGGACGCGAACGCCGAGGGCAGATCGCCGACCTCGCGACCTCCCTCGGGATCGATCCCGGATCCCTGAGCAAGCCCCAGGCCGGGCTGACCATCAAGGAAGCCGCCCAATCCGCCGGACTGAAGCCGACGTCCGTGGACGCCGCCTGGCAAGCCGCCTCCGGCTTCGCGCACGGCCGCTACTGGACCAACCTCCGAGCCTCCGCGCCCGTCGCCGCCCGCCAGAGCAGCCCTGACACCTACTCCATAGCCTTCGTCCTGGACGAAGGCCGACACCGCCCCCTCGTGCAGTACACCCACACCCTGCTCCGACACCTGCGCACCCGCTACGAAGCCAGGGCCGAACCCCGCTGACGGATCGCGACACCGACGGTGCCGCGATCCGTCAGCAGGGTTCGTGGGGCCCGGCACCGGCAGAGGGTGCGGCCGGACCCGGCCCCCTGCATCGCTGTGATGCCCGCGGTCAGCCGAGCCGGAGGGCCGGCGCGTAGTAGCCGATGTCCCGGGCCCTGGTGACCGCAGAGTCGACCGGGCAGTCCTCGTCGACCGCGGCGTGCGGGTACACACAGTCGATCAGGTCGTAGACCTGGTCCTCCGAGCCCCCGGAGCCCACCACGGCGCAGATCGGGCTGCGGTACCTGTCGACGGTGCTCCAGATGCCGGGCCAGTCCGGGTGCTGGTCGGTGATCTCCCGCTCGCAGTGACGGCAGCGCGTCTTGCGTTCCGTCCCCGTCGCCTTCGAGGCCGGGCGGGCCCGAGCGACGTCGAGCACGTGGCCGACCTGCTGCCAGGATTCCCCTTCGAGCAGCGACCGGTCGCACACGGGCCCGTACTCGTGATCCATGGCCACCAGCACCCCGGGCCAGTGCGGATGCCGCTCCGAAACCGCCGCCCCGCACCCGGCACATGCCTGAGCGATCAGACCGTGCTCCCGGAACAACGCGAACCTCGCTTCCGACAGCACCTCGGTCTCACAGGCGTACGGCGCCAGGCCGAACAAGGACATGCCCTTCTCCGCCAGGGCCACGTCCTCCCACGTCACCAACCCCTCCGACGACAGGCTCTGCGCCCAACCGATGCGCGGCACCTGCGAGGTCGACGTGCGCACCACGGTCTCGACTTCGGGGTGGCGCAGTTCCTCGGGCACGTCCGCGGCCAGGGCCCGGCGCAGCTGTTCCACGGCCTGGTCCCGGTCCTCGGCGTTGAGCCAGCAGGCCTTGACCAGGTCGCGCAGGCTGATCCACGGGTACAGGACGACCTCGTACCGCCAGCCGTCCGGCTCGCGACGCAGGCTTCGCTCGAACTCGCCGGAGTCGTCCACCGAGAAGCAGGAGATCACTCCACCGGCACCCTCCGCCACCGCCACCGCGTCGGCCACGGTCGGGTGGGCGTCGATGAAGTCGGACCACGGCGTGCTGGAGGAAGCGCGCGGCCCGCTGCCGATGACGGTGGCGGCGCGCTCCCGGTCCCCGCGCAGGATCTCGCTGAACACCGCGGCATGGCGGGCCGCGGCGGCCCTGCGCTGCTTGGCCTGCTTGGCGTACTTGGCGGACTTGACGTTCTTCTTGCCCATCACGTTCTACCTTTCTGCGGCCGCAGGTCCGGCCGCATCTCGCACCGACGCCAGGCCCGCTCAGGCCGCGGGGTCGTAGGTGAGGCGGGCGTTGGGGCAGTCGGCCGCGTATCGCAGGAGTGCTTCGCGTTCGACCGTGTCGACGGCCAGGCCCCACCGGTGCTTGGTGGCCACCCACTCGCCCAGGTACCGGCAGTGGACCGCGGGCATGGGCATCCAGGTGGCCGGGTCCTGGTCGGCCTTCTGCCGGTTCGATCGCGCGGAGACTCCCACCAGGGTGACGTCGGATCCGAGGTCGTTGGCGTAGCGGCGGCGCCGCTCGGTGGTCCAGCCGTAGCCACCGGAGTCGTGGACTTCCGCGAGCGGGATCAGGTGGTCGATGTCGACCCCGGAGGGCCCGGCGACCAGGGTGTCGTCGTAATAGGAGTGCCACACCCCGCCCGTCAACGCGCACCCCGCACCGACGGTGGGCGCCTCGATGGCCTCGGCGATCAGCACGTCGTTCCGCGCCGAGCAGCCGTTCTTGTCGTCGTCCCTCCAGTGCGGGTACAGCTCCCGCCGGTACCCGTCACGGACTTCCTCGGCCACCGGCAGCGCGACGATCCCGTCGACGAGCGATACCTCGTCCGCGTGGGCGGGGGAGGCCGGGGCGAGGACGGCGAAGGCGCACATCGAGGACAGCAGCATGCGGCGCAGGTTTTTGATCATGCGGCGGTGATACAGGGGCGCCGTCCGGCCGGGCCATGCCGATTCGGGCCGGTCACTCTCCCGGAGGACAAGGGTTCACCGCAGAAACGAGCCCTCTTACCACCCGCCCGCCGGCCGACGGTGCCTGACGGGCACTGCGGAAGTCCTGCAGGTGGGCGGCGGTGCCCTCACGGGTCCGGAATGCGGGCGACTGGGAGATGCCCGCCAGGCGGATGCTGGTGCTCGTCGTCGATCGAGCTCATGGCCGCAGACCGCCGGTCCGGTGCGGCGCCGGGAGCGCCGGCGCAACTCCGCGACGGCCTCCTACCCCCTGCCCCGCCTCCTCGCCTGCGCCCGCCAGAATTCGCGCCGCTCACTGCTCATCCTGGTGTCGGGGTGGTCGGGCCCGAAGATGCGGGTGCGGTCGACGAGGACTGCTTCGTGGAGGCTGAGGGCCGCCTCCGCGTCGCCGGCGAGCCCGGTCCACTCGGCGTGGTTGTGGCGGTTGAGCAGGATGTCGGGGTTGTCAGGGCCGAGGATACGTGCGCGGTCGGCGAGGACTGCTTCGTGGAGGTCGCGGGCCGCCTCCGCGTCGCCGGCGCGCCCAATCCAGTTGGCGTGGTTGTGGCGGCTGGTCAGGGTGTCGGGGTGGTCGGCTCCGAGGACGCGGGTGCAGTCGGCGACGACGGCTTCGTGGAGGTCGCGGGCCGCCTCCGCGTTCCCGGCAGACCCAACCCACTCGGCGTGGCTGTGGCGGCTGGACAGGGTGTCGGGGTGGTCGGGTCCGAGGACGCGGGTGCAGTCGGCGACGACGGCTTCGTGGAGGTCGCGGGCCGCCTCCGCGTTCCCGGCGGACCCAACCCACTCGGCGTGGTTGTGGCGGCTGGTCAGGGTGTCGGGGTGGTCGGGTCCGAGGACGCGGGTGTAATCGGCTACGACGACCGTGTAGAGGTCGCGGGCCGCCTCCGCGTTCCCGGCGTGCCCGGTCCACCTGGCTTGGTTATGGCGGCTGGCCAGGGTGTCGGGGTGGTCGGGGCCAAGGAGGCGGATGCGGTCGGCGAGGACGCCCTCGTGGAGATTGCGGGCCGCCTCCGCGTTCCCGGCGTGCCCGATCCAACTGGCGTGGTGGTGGCGGCTGGTCAGGGTGTCGGGGTGGTCGGGTCCGAGGACGCGGGCGCGGTCGGCGGCGATATCCACGTAGAGGTCGCGGGCCGCCGTTGAGTTGCCGGCCTGTCCCGTCCACTCGGCGTGGTCGTGGCGGCTGGACAGGGTCAGCTGGTCGTCGGGTCCGAAGACGTGTACGGCGACTTCCACGGCGATGTGGGCGAGGTCTCGGGCCCGAGCCGGATCGAACCTCTCAGCGGCGGCCTCGGCCTGTTCATGGAAGGCCGTGACGACGTCCCTAGCGCTGGGTTGGCTGCCGGCTGCGCCCCGCATGGTGGGCCCGGGTGACTGCACCAGTCCGCCGAGCGTGGTGAGCACGTCGCGGGTACGCGAGGGCCGGTTGCCGGGTTCCTTCTCCAGGAGGGCGAGGACGAGGGCGTCGAGGGCGGGGGGTGTGTCGGGGCGGTCGTGGCTGGGCGGCTTGGGGGTTTCCTCGACGTGGGAGCGCATGAGGTTGTAGTAGCCCCCGGTGAAGGGCGGACTCCCGGTGAGGAGGGTGTGGAGGACGCAGCCGAGGGCGTAGAGGTCGCAGCGGGCGTCGACGTGTTCGCCCCGCCACTGCTCGGGAGCCATGTACGTCGCTGTCCCGAAGGGCTTCCCCGTCCGGGTCAGACCCGGGGTGGCGTCGGCGGAGCGGGCGATCCCGAAGTCGCAGATCTTCACCCCGTCGCTGTGCAGGAACAGGTTCTCAGGCTTCAGATCCCGATGCACCACCCCCTGCTCGTGCGCGGCGACCAGCCCCTCCACCACCTGCACCGCCAGGCGGACGACTTCCTCCATGGGCAGTCCGTCGGGGAACTCGGCGAGGCGGGTGGCGAGGCTCTGGCCGTGGAGGAGCTCCATCACGATGAACAACCGGTCGTCGTCCCGGGCGATGTCGTGCACCACGGTGATCCGCGGATGCCGCATGCGGGCCCCGATGGTCGCCTCACGCTTGAACCGCGTCAACGCCTCCGGAGAAGTCGCCCGGTCATGGAGCACCTTCACCGCGACGTCACGCTGCAGATCCTCGTCCGTGCAGCGCCAGACCTCGCCCATCCCTCCCCACCCCAGCCGCTCCACCAGCTTGTACCGCCCGGCCAGCCGAACCCCTACCTCCACCAGCGCCCCCACGCACCCGCACGTCCGCACCCGAGCAACGTTCCGTGTCCGCATTCTGCCCCCGGGCTCCCGCTCGCGGGGGCGTGATGCGTGATCCGGAGCCAGGCGAGTTGGGGAGCCGGCCTCCGGGCTGCTGGTACAGGTCAGGCCGCGGCTGTCGGGTTCCGAGTGCCCGTGTCGCGGGGTGGGGCGGTGCTGTGCCCGGCCGGCCGGGCGTCGATCCGGTGCTGGAAGCCCCTGTGGTGCAGGTCGGGGCCTGTTGGTGTCGTCGTGGAGGAGTCGGTTGTTTCGTCGAGCTCCTTGGCGAGGGGGTAGTCGCAGGGGTGACGGTGCGGTGCCGCACCCGATGGGTGCCTGAGCTCTGGGCCGGCTTCCTGGTCGTGACCTGCTGTGCTGTCCCGGCAGCGGCCCGGGTGCGGCTGTGCTGCGCCAGTCGGCGAGGGCGACGAGCGGCCGTTTCCTTGACTGTTTGCAGATCGAACCGGCGAAATCCTCCCTAGCCGGCGTCATCCCCTATGGCTCGTCACCTGAAAAGGAGTTGCGTAGGTGCGTTCTCTGATGCTGTGAGGGCTGAAGGTAAGGTATCCGGACAAGGATTCGATTAATCCTGGTCAACTCGTGTGCGCGAGTGTGAATTTGCGATAGGTCTTGTGGGTCGCTTCGTGAGGAAGCGGCGGATCTCTAGGGGGGGATCTGCATGATCAAGTCCTGGCACATACGCGCCCAGGCGGCGTTGGCCGCCGTTGTTCTGCTCCCGCTGGTTCCACCGGCCGCAGCAGCCGCTGTTGCGGTTCCGGCCGGGGATCGGCCCGAGGTGGTGACCTACACGCTCCCGGCCGGGGTGGCGGTGCCTTCGCTGGGGGTGCTTCGGGCGTCCGGTGCCGGATGGCGGGGGGTGGTGCCGTCGGTGGGGACCGCGGCGGGGAAGCTGCCGATGGAGGCGATCGTCCCGGCGCGCTCGGGTATCGCGAAGGCGGCGGTCCCTTCCTGGCTGTCGCCGTCGATGGCCGGGCGTCTTCCGCTGGGGGTGACGTATCCGGAGCCGCCTCGGACGATGACGCAGGCGGAGTGCAAGAAGGGCCTTCAGGGCGGCCGCTTGTTCGCGGTGAAGTCCCGGTACGCGATGTGCACGGGCACCCAGTTCGTCCAGACGTGGCTGCGGCGTGGGAGGCCGGTCGGGCAGAGCACCTTCACCTTGTGGGTGATCGAGACGGTCCCGAAGAAGAACGACCGCACGATCCGGGTCCAGTACCTGTTCACTGACTTCGTCAAAACGGGGAGTACCCAGACGGGCGGTCTGAAGGTCGACACCGACGGCGACATCACGACCTGGCCGAAGAACGTGGTGAAGAAGTTCGGTGGGCAGGTCCCGCCGACCTTGAGCTTCGACGCCCTGAAGGCCAGGCCGGAGTATGTCCACACTATCTTGGTGGCGCCGGATCAGGGCAGTGGCAAGGACGACCTGGTGAACATGGTCTACGAGCCGTTCGTCAAGCTGACCTTCCCCGCCCCCTACACCTCGCCCGATACGGGCCGTGTCGGCGTGGGGTTCCTCGCGGGCCGCTGGGACTCCGCGTCCTACCTCTTCAACAAGACCGGTGACGGTGTGCGGGCCAAGCGCGGCGGAGCCGCCCTGCCGGTCGTACCCACCCTGCCCTACAGCTCCAAGGCCGGTGCCGAGGAGCGGGCGGCGGCCCAGCACCTGGACGACGCCCGGCTGCGGCCGAACACCACCAAGCCGGTCAACGCGGCGAAGTCGGTGCCCGGGTTCGACCTGAAGCGGCCGTTGCACCGGCTCCAGCACGACGCCAAGCGCTCGAAGGCCAACCGACGGGCCGCGATCGCCACCTGTGTGAAGCACTGGGGCCGCGACTACGTCACCAGCGTCCCCGGCGTGCGGCGCGAATGCGACGAGTACCCCTTCGCCAGCACCTACGAGGGCGCGGCCCAGAGCAAGTACGAGCCGGCCAAGCCGAAGGACAACTTCTCGGCCCGGCCCATCCGCGACACCGACAACGGTGCGGGCGGGACCATCCTGAAGCTCTTCATGGACCGCAACCGGATCCTCGACGGCTTCAGCGGCGGCGACGACGTCGACGCCTACATCATCACCATCGCCTCCTGACCCACCCCCGCGGGCGCAGCGCCGACACCGGCCGCGCGCCCGCGGGGGCCGGGCCCGGGGTCAGGTGGAGGGCCAGAACTGGACCAGGTACCGTTCCACGCCTTCGGGCACGTCCACCTGGGCGAGGCGGGCGACTGCGGCCCTGCCGCTGCTGTAGGCCCTCACCTTCCACAGCGTGTCCGGTTGTCCGAGTTCGATGCGGCCGTCGCCGGTGCCGGACATCGACTCCACCGACAGCACCCCGCTGTCGGAGAGGATCTCCGCCTCACCTTGGGCCTCCCAGGGCTGGCCGGCGTCCGTGGGCGGTTCGCCGTTCCACACTTCGGCGGTGAGTGTCGCGTCGTGGGTGTGTGCGGCGCTGGCGAAGTCGATCCGCCGATCGTGCGCCGTGAGCAGTGCCTGCCCGGAGCCGGTGTCGCGGCCTTCCGGGAACGGGGCGGGGACTTCGGTGTCGTTCTCCTCCTGCAAGGCGAACGCCGAGAACTCCACCGGGACCTCGACCACCTCGCGCGTCAGCAACTCCGCCACCACAACACCCCGTTCACCGCGGCCGACCGTCACCGGACCCTACCGGGCCCCCGGGCCCGCAGCTCTCGGAACAGGCCACCGCCGTCGTGCCCCTGGGCGTCGTGTGGAGGACGTTCGGGCCGCAGCCCCGCGGACCGTGGACCGTCGCTCGTGGTCCGTCGCCCGTGGTCCGGTGTGGGGGGTCAGTGGTAGCCGAGCATGCCGGGGGTGTCGATGCCGATGGCGAGGATTCCGGGTGGGTAGCGGTGTTCGTCGTCGGTGAGGAGGATGGGCATGCCGCCGGTCCCGGTGCGCCGTAGGGCGGTGTAGAGGGCGTGGCAGGTATCCATGCCCCCGTACCCGTCGCGGAACATCGTCCCGACCGCGGGCGCGTCGATCTGCCCGAGGGTCTCCACGTCCGTGCACGGATACCCGAGGACCGCTCGTGCGGATCCGGAGTGGTCGGCTTCGGCCTGCGCCAGACACATGGCCGGCACCAGCAGCCGGTCCCCGCTCGCGGTGATGTTCACCGCGAGCGCGTTCAAGGCCTTGTGCCCGGTGGCCAGCGCGGTCACGGCACCGGTGTCGAGGATGATCACGCCGTGTCCTCACCCGGCAGGGCGAGGACCTTCTCCGCGGCGATCCGCCGCAGATTCCCCAACACGTCCAACGAGGCGAACTCGGCATCACTGATCTCCACCCCGATCACCTCCCGCGCATGCGCCCGCGCCGCCTCCACCTCGGCGGCACGCTGAGCGGCGGTCGGCTCGGCGGAGGCCAGGGCATCGACGAGCTGCCCGATCGACAGGCCCCGCTCCTCCGCGAGAGCCGCGAGATGGTCCCGCGTCTGCTTCGTCACCTGGATCGTCGTATTCGCCATAGAAATACCGTAACACCGCTATAGCGCACTGCGCGCGCCTCGAAGCCTCCCTCATTCCGTCCCTGGCCGGAGGCGATCACGCCCCTGAGGGGGACACCGCCGGCCCTGACTGGTCACGCAGAGGCAGGCCCGCTGCGCTTCAGCGGCTCTGCGTCATCTTCGCGCCCCAAGTTGATGCAGGTGACGGCGAGGTTGCGTCGGGCGAGGCGGGTGTCGGGGTGGTCGGGGCCGAGGGTGCGTAGCCGGTCGGCGAGGACTTGTTCTTCTAGTTGGAGGGCGTCTTGGTGGCGTCCGAGGTCGGTGTAGGTGGTGGCGAGGTTGGCTTGGGCATCGTGGGTGTCGGGGTGGTCGGGGCCGAGGGTGCGTAGCCGGTCGGCGAGGACTTGTTCTTCTAGTTGGAGGGCGTCTTGGTGGCGTCCGAGGTGGCTGTAGGTGGTGGCGAGGTTGGCTTGGGCGAGGTGGGTGTTGGGGTGGTCGGGGCCGAGGGTGCGTAGCCGGTCGGTGACGACTTGTTCTTCTAGTTGGAGGGCGTCTTGGTGGCGTCCGAGGTCGGTGTAGGTGACGGCGAGGTCGGCTTGGGCTAGGTGGGTGTTGGGGTGGTCGGGGCCCAGGGTGCGGATCCGGTTGTCCAGGACCTGTTCCTTGAGGTGGAGGGCTTCGTTGTGGCGTCCGAGCTGGCTGTAGGTGTGGGCGAGGTTGGCTTGGGCGAGGTGGGTGTCGGAATGGTCGGGGCCGAGGGTGCGTAGCCGGTCGGTGAGGACTTGTTCTTCTAGTTGGAGGGCGTCTTGGTGGCGTCCGAGGTGGCTGTAGGTGGTGGCGAGGTTGGCTTGGGCGAGGTGGGTGTGGGGGTGGTCGGGGCCGAGGGTGCGGATCCGGTCGGTGAGGACCTGTTCTTTCAAGTAGAGGGCGTCTTGGTGGCGTCCGAGGTGGCTGTAGGTGGTGGCGAGGTTGGCTTGGGCGAGGTGGGTGTGGGGGTGGTCGGGGCCGAGGGTGCGGATCCGATCCGCCACGACCTGCTCTCCGAGGTGGAGGGCGTCTTGGTGGCGTCCGAGGTGGCTGTAGGTGGTGGCGAGGTTGGCTTGGGCGAGGTGGGTGTGGGGGTGGTCGGGGCCGAGGGTGCGGA
>NZ_JBEOSD010000146.1:11946-20828 GCF_040302735.1 Streptomyces sp. NPDC097619
TCCGGTCGGTGAGGACCTGTTCTTCGAGGTGGAGGGCTTCCTGGTGGCGTCCGAGGTCGGTGTAGGTGACGGCGAGGTTGGCTTGGGCGATGTGGGTGCCGGGGTGGTCGGGGCCGAGGGTGCGGATCCGGTCGGTGAGGACCTGTTCTTTCAGGTGGAGGGCGTCTTGGTGGCGTCCGAGGTGGCTGTAGGTGACGGCGAGGTTGGCTTGGGCGCGGTGGGTGACGGGGTGGTCGGGGCCGAGGGCGCGGATGCGGTCGGCCAGGACCTCTTCCTGGACCTGCAGGGCTTGGTCATGGCGCCCCAACTGGCTGTAGGTATGGGCGAGCAGTGACCGCGCGGTGACGGCGTCGGCATGGTCGGGGGCCAGGTGGCTGACCAGGATCGTCCAGTGGTCGACCGCCCGACCGTAAAGCCCATCCTCACCAAGGTTGGCTCCGTAGCGGAAAGCCAGGTGAAGCTCGGCTTGGCCGGGCGAGTCAGCCAGGTCCATGAGGGTTTCGGTGTTGTTGCGCAGGATCTGGGTGAGGGCGCGGTCGGTGTGCGCGTGTTCGGGCCACAACTCGGTCAGCCCCTGTGCCGCCGCTTCGCGAAGGTCGGCCTGGTGATGGTCGGGGATGGCTTCGGTGACGGCGCGCGCGGTGAGGGCGTGGATCCGCACCTCGCGATGAGTGCTCCTCGTGTCGTAGGTGATCAGTGCGTACCGGTGCAGCACGAGCAACGCGTCCCGGACCTCTCCCGCACCGACGTCGGCGCGTCCGGCTTTGTGTGCCAGGTGTTGGAGGACCGGCGGGGAGGTGAACAGGGTTGTGGGTTGTCCTGCGGGGTCGAGGAGTGCGGTCAGATGGAGGAGGTGGCGGGCGATGCCTGTGGTGTCGGCGGTTTCGGCCGCGTCGAGGGAGAGGAGGAGGGCGGCGGCGACCTGGCGGCCGTACCCTTCGGTATCGGCTCCGGCCGGCAGCAGCTCGTTGATGCGCCGGCTGCGGTCGCGCAGCAGGTCGAGGTAGTCGGCACAGGTCGTCTGTCGGTTGATGAGGTAGGCGGCGGCGTGGCCGAGGGCGAGGGGGAGTCGGCCGAGGTGTTCGGCGACGTTCTCTTCGTGGCTGTCGAGGAGGTGGCTGTAGCCGTCGGTGGTGAGGCGGTGGGTGAGGTAGGCGTGGGCTTCCTCGGCCGTGTAGACGTCGACGTCGACGCGGATGCGTCCCTGGCCGGTGAGGGTGGCGTCTTTGAGGCGGGTGGTGGCCAGGGTCCAGCCGGTGCCGGGGCGTGGGGGCGGCCACCACGGGGTGAGGGCCGTGGTGTCGGTGATGTCGTCGAGGACGATCAGCCAGGACCGGTCCGTGACCGCCAGCCAGGCCAGGAACGCACGTGCGTCGTCCTCGGGAGTCTCACCCGCCGCGCCGGGGGCTCGCACGCGTAGCGCGGCCTGTGCGTACGCGGTGACGGTCTGCACGCTGTCACCCGCGGCGATCCAGAGGACGAGGTCGGTTCCTTGGGAGGTGGCTTCGTGGGCGTAGGCGGCGGCGAGTTGGGTTTTGCCGACCCCGCCCCCACCGGACAGCACACGAGTGGACCCGGACCCTTGGGTGCCGGTGAGCACGGCCGTGTCTCCGGCGGCACGTGCGGCTTCGATCTCCGTGCGCAGTGCCGGCCGGGGCTGGAACGCCGACGCGGGCAGCGGCGGATCGCCGATCCGCAGCGGCCACACGACCTTGTCCCGCGCGGCGGGCAGGTGGTAGTGGCGGCTGTTGTCGACCCGGCTGTGTGCACCGAGGGCGCTGCCGTCGATGTTGCCGCCGGCCGCGACACCGTGCCGGTCGGCTTCCACGGACAGCGGCCGCACCGGGTCAGTGCTGGCTTCGACCTGACCGGCGCCCCCAGCATGAGCGGTTATTGCTCCGTCCTCCCGCGCGGGGGAGGACTCCTCCCGCGTAGCGGGTCGGGGGCCGGTATCGGTGTCCGGTGCGGGCTCGTTGCTGCGGCGGCGCCACCAGGGGGTCATCGGACCTCGCTGTCGTCACCCAGCGCGCTGCCGTCGATGTTGCCCCCGGCCGCGATCCCGTCACGCCCGGCCCGCACATCCGCACCCGACGCCGCGGCCTGTGCCGGCGTGCTCGACGCCGCAGGCGTACCGGAGACCTGGGAGCGGTCTCCGAGGGCACTGCCGACGATGGACCCTCCGGCCGCGACACCCCCACGCCCGGCCCGTACGCGCCGCCCACCACCTCCCGCGCCGCCGGTCAGGGCGACGGTCGACGCCGTCAGTCCGGCCCCGGACAACACCGTCCCCGCGATCCCCGCGACCAGCGCACCCGTATCCAGATCGACCACGACCATGACCACGATCAACCCGACGGTGACCACCCCGGCCACCACCACCGAAGCCCACACCCAACCCCGCGCAACACCAGCCACACCCCACCCCCTTCACCCTCTCGCGGCCGGACCCTCGGCCCGGCCACGTCATCCCCTCGGGGACCGACGGTAGTGGGATCACGTCCGACAAGCAGGCGAAGTTCCCGACTCCCTACCTTGGCGAGCGCGGGCGGGCGTGGAGGCTGGAGCGTGACTCAGTGTGTGTTGATCCCGAACTGGTGCAGCAGCCCTTCGACGAGGTCGTTGGCGGTGGTCTGGAGAACCTCGTCGTCGGCGATGGGGGGCAGTTCCGTGGTGGCCGGAAGAACACGCCGCGGCCGCCGTGACCGCTCGATCGGGCTGGGTTGCCCGGAGCCGTACCCGTAGGGCAGGAAGCGGAAGTCTGAGCCGTTGTTGCTGTGCGCCACGATTGCTGCGGTGATGTCCACGGTGGAGTCGAGGAGGCGGCTTTTGCGGTGGGCATCGATGACCGCGACGGCTTCGTTCAGCGTGGTGGGAAGCGTCCAGGTGTCGACCATCGCGGTGCCGACCTGAGGCGGCAGCGGGTGACTCAGGTCGACGCACACGACGACCCCTCCGTCGTGGTGGAGTTCGACCATCGCCCCAGGCTGATGGCTGCGCAGTTCCGGTACGAGGATGTTGCTGTCGACCCAGCGACGCAGCCCCACGTGCATGCCGTTGTTGATCCGATCCTGCAGGACGCCGAAGGCACCGTACGGATCATGGCGAAGCCGAAGTCGAGCTGCGGTCTTGATGCCGTCGAGGAGCACCTTCTTGGCTTCGTCGCGACTGGGGGCCGGTACCAGCCGGGGTACCGGTCGCGAGGGGCGTCCTGCAACGATCAGCCACGCACTCCCGGGATCGGACTCGCCGAGGACGACCGTGGCGGCCTGCTGACCGAGCTCGACAAGGGCTGCGTCGGCCCGTTCCTGTCGAGAGAAGCGTTCCTGATAGGCCCGCGCAACCTGGTGCTCGGACATGTAGAAGGTGTCGCTTCCGACGCGGTAGGGCGCGTTGAAGGTCGCCCTGTCCTTGTCCTTCCGCTCCCACCCGTGCTGGAAGTGCGGCGCGAGTTCGCTCGGCGTCACGTCGACGATCAGGAAGTCGGGACCGTCCCCGCCCGGCGCGGTCAGAGGGATCATGTCGACGCCGGACAGGTAGGGCTGGACGCCGTTGCGGAGGGTCTGCGTCAGCTGCTGCTCATTCACTTCGGCGAGGTCGATACCGACGGCCTCGATGTCGTCCGTGACCCCGTAGACGAGTAGGCCGCCGCGGGTGTTCGCCATCGCGGTGACGTCCTTGGCGAACTCGTTCCAGATGCCCGGTGTCGGCACGAAGGTGGGCAGGCTCTCCTTCCAGTCGAGATCGTCCGTCTCGCCTAGCTTGGTGGCCACGGCCTCCAGGACCATCTCGTGGGTGAGAGGGCCCATCGGACGGCCCAGATGTTCGTGCAGTCGAGTCCAGGAGCGCGCCATCTCGTCACCCTAAGGAGATCGGTGCGCGCTGGCGAGTGATTCGTCAAAGCCGGTCCGGGGGACTGGCGCGGCGAGTTCGGGTGGGGCTGCGGTTGGCGTCGACAGCGGTTCAACCGCGGGGTGGTCGTCGCTTTGTGTGGGGTGGGGGTGGGGTGGGGGTGTGGGGTGGTGGTGTGTTGGGGGGTGGGGGTTGGTTGTGGGGGTTGGGTGTGGTCGTGGGTGTGGGTTCGCGGGTGGGGTTGTGGGTGTGGGTGGTGGGGGTTGGGTGTGGGGTGTTTTTGGGGGTCGCTGGTTGGGGTGATTGTGGGTGGTCGGGTAGCCGGTTTCGGGAGGGCTTGTGCGGTGGGCTGGGAGGATTTTCCCGACATTAAAAAGTGGCAGCCAGTTAGTGCGGAATGGAACATTACGCCCTGACTGATCTTGGTCAGGCCGCGGGCTCCGGGGCTGTTCTGGGTGCCCGGGTGTGGTCGAAAAGGGGTGGCTGGGGTGATGGCTGGTGAGGGTGGCCGCCGGCGTGAGCGGGAGAGCGGGGCCCGGCGTTCTCAGCGGGTGGGTGTCGCTTTCAGTGAGGTCGAGTTGGAGGTTGTTCGCGCGGCGGCGGTGCGTGAGGGGATGTCGGCGGCGGGGTGGGTGGGCCGGCAGGCGATGGCGGTTGCGCAGGATGTCCTGGTGCCGGTCTCGGCGGACCGCGCGGACGTCCTTCGCGAGTTCGTGCGGGCGCGGGCCGGTCTGCGGGAGGTCGCGGTCCGCCTGGACGCTCTGGGCCCTGCCGGCGTGACGGGGGTGGGGTTGGCCGACGCTGTGGCCGATGCCCGTGCTGCGGTGGTGCGGGTGGATGAGGCGACGGTGGCGGTGATGCGGGAACGCCGGTCCCGTTCGTGATGCCGAAGAAGCCGGAGATGGGCGACGACACCTACAAGTTGGTGGAGTACCTCTTCGGTCCGGGCAAACGTGACGAGCACACCGACCCTCACCTGGTGGCGGCCTGGGACCCCGATCTGCCGTGCCCGGCCCGGCGGCCGGACCGCACCACGCTGGGTGAGCTGGCGGACCTGCTGGACGCTCCGGTGGAAGCGCTGCGTGGTGCTCGTCCGGTCAAGCACGTGTGGCACGTCTCGGTCCGTAACGCGCCCGCCGATCGCACCTTGTCGGACGGGGAGTGGGCGGAGGTCGCGGCCGAGATGGTCGACGCTGCGGGTATCGCTCCGGCCGGTGACGAACAGGCCTGCCGCTGGCTCGCGGTACGGCATGCGGACGACCACATCCACATCGTCGCGACCCTGGCCCGGGTCGATGGCCGTCAGCCCCGGCTGCGCGGCGACATCCTCGCCATGCACGCCGTCGCCCGGCAGTTTGAGGCCCGGTGGGGGTTGACGGCGATGTCGCCGCAGGACCGTACGGCGGTGCGTCGCCCGTCGACGGGGGAGCTGGCGAAGGCCGGCCGTCGGGGCTTGTTGGAGACCGCTCGGGAGTCCCTCCAGCGCACCGTGCGGACCGCGGCCGCGCTCGCCCACGACGACGTCAATTTCCTCGACCGTCTTCGTGACGCGGGTCTTCGTGTGCGTGAGCGCCACGGTGACGACGGGACCCTCGTCGGGTACGCGGTCGCGCTTCCCGGCGACCGCGCCGACCACGGCTCCCGGCCGGTGTGGTTCTCCGGCGGCTCGTTGGCTTACGACTTGTCGTTGCCTCGCGTACGGGAGCGCTATGAGCCCGCCGTCGGCCCGGTGGACTGGGCGGTGGCGGAGCGTCTGGTGCGTGAGGCCGCGGCCGCGCTCGCGCGTTCCGGCCGGGCGGAGGGCGCCGGTGACGTGGCCGCGCTCGGCGACCTTCTGGTGGCCGCCGCCGCGCACGCCCCCGCGACGGTGCGGGACCGGATCACGGCGGCGGCCGACGCCTTCGAGCAGGCCGGCCGGGCCCCGGGCGAACGTTCCCTGGAAGGTCGGGCCCGTGCCGGATGGCGGGTGTCGGCGCGCGCGTTGGAACACGCTCCGCGCACCGCCCGGGGCGGCGGCGCGGTGGTGGTCCTCACCCTCCTCGTCGCGCTCGTGGAGGCGGTGGAAGCGGCTCGCCTGTGGCACGAGGCACAGCAGCATCGCGCGCAGGCGAAGGCCGCTGCTGAGGCCGGGCGGCTGCTGCGTGAGGCCGCCGCCGCGGCCGGCGCACCGGCCTCTCGTACGGGCCCGGCCCGTACGGCGAGGACGTCGCGGGCGGTGGGCCGTGGCCCGGCCGGGCCCGCCTCCGTTACCGGTGTGCCGCCCCGTGCTCCCGGACCGCCCAAGGCCGGTCCGGGCAAGTCCCGCTGACCCGCCAGCAAGGAGTCCGTCCGTGTCCACCCCCGCGCCCGACCCCGCAGCCGTCGACCCGTTCGCCGAAGCCCTCGCGGAGGCCGCGCAGACCGCCGTAGCGGCGTTCCGGTTGATGTTGACGATCTCCGACGCCGTCCGCCGCGCCGCCCAGAAACTCCGCACCGGCCGGGAGGAAGACCTCGCCGACGAGGAGGCCCGGCTCGCGCCGGGCTGGGCGGAGCATGCCCTGCGCCCGGTCCTGGACCCCCGGGTCCTCACGAGTCTGGTCGCGGGTGCCGACTGGCCCGCGTTGGCCGGGCAGCTGGTGTTGCTGCAGAAAGCCGGCGTGGACCTGGCGACGTTCCTTCCGCATGTGGGTCAGGCCGCCGCCACGGTGCACCAGGCGGTGACCGCGAACGCGGCCCGGATCCGGGCGGCGGGTACCGACCGTTGGGCGGATCTGCTGCGCGCGACGATCCCGGAAGGGGTGGTGCGGGAGGCGATCCTCGCCTCTCCGGCCTGGCCGGGGATGGCGGACACCATGGGTCGCCTGGACCAGCGTGGTGTGGATGTGGCGGGTCTTCTGCGGTCCGCGCACGAGCAGGGGATGGGCGTGGACCGCGCGGTCGCCTCGGTCCTGGCGGTGGCGGGCCCGGCCGGGGTCACCCCGGACGGGCCGGTGAACCCGTACGCGGCCCCGGCCCCGGCCCCGGTGGCGGCGGGCTCGGCCCCGGCAGCGGCCGGGGCGGTGCCGGGGCAGTCGCGGATCCTGGATCTGGCCCCGCCTCGGGGGCCGGAGCCGGCGCCGCGGCGGTCGAAGGTGTGGTCCCTCCTGGACGACCCCGCCCCCGGGGCCGCCCCGGCCGCCGCCCCCTCCCCGGCCGCTGCCCCCGCTCCGGCTGTCGCGGGGCCGGGTCCGGGAGGGGTGAGTGCGGACGCTCGCGCGTTGTGGGGGCCGTTGACGGCCGGCCTGACGGTCCCGAACGACCTCGACCTGGCCGACCGACCCACTGCCTTGGGGCGGCTGGGGGTGTCCGGGGCGGCGAACAGCCGGCTGGTCACCCTGGTCCAGGACACGTTGGGTTCCGAGCAGGAGACGGCCCTCCTGGTCGCGACGCGGGCCTGGCCCCTGCTCGCGGCCCGCATGGCCGACACCGCCCGCGGCCCCGAAGGCGAACAGGGCCTCCTCGACCGCCTCCACGCAGGCCTCGGGGACACAGCCGCCTGGCGGCAGGCCCCGCCGTCCGAGCTCGCGGGGCGGATGGTCGTGGCGACCCTGGGCGCCCTGACGGGCCCGCCCGGCGCCCCCGTCCCGGACCGGCCCCGGGTCTCGGCGGCCGCGGCCCGCTCCCGCTCCACCACCACCTCGACCGGGCCCGCGCCCGGTCGGGCGGTCGCGGCCCAGACCGCGGTGCCTGCGCACCGGCGGCAGGCCGGGCCCGCGCCCCGGCAGGGACGCGGCCGATAGCCGGCCCCTGGGGCGCTTCTACTTCTTGAGGGCTTCGTCCCGGAGTTCCTTGCAGCGCCGGCACAACGGTGACCCACCGGCCCCGTAGCGGCAGGTCGGCTGGTGACAGCGGGCACACGGCCCGGTCTGGGAAGCGGGCCAGGTCACGGGCTCGGGCCGGCCCGGCGCGATGGTGGGGGTGGACATCGGCTGCTCCTCGACGGTTCCGGTGACGACACCCTCATTAGACCAGGTGTTCGAATTCGGTTGAGGGGTGCCACGCGGGCCCCGGCACCCACCCGGCCCCGGTTCCCGCATATGGGAACCGTCTGTCTCCCAGGGGCCGGACGGTTCCCGGGCCCGGCCGCCGGGAAGCCCTGCCTCGCCCGCCTGGCCCCCGCCGGAGCCCGGCCCCGCCCGGTGAGGTCCGCGAGGGGCCGGGGGAAGCCCCCGGGCCCGGCGCCCGGGAACGGGCCCGGTGCCGGGCATGCGCCGCCCGCTTGGGCCCGACGAGGGCCCGCTCCAGTGCTGCGCACGGCCACTTCCCGGCGCGCCTCCCGTACGGGTACCTGGCATGGGCCGCGGGGCCTCCGCTCGGGCCCGCGCCCGCAGGGCCTTGGGGGGAGCCGGCCCGGCTGTTCGTATGGACGCAGCCTGATCAGGGGGTGCTGGTGTTCTCGGGATGCTACACAGGGTGCATCATCTGATGCTCACCCACGACCGTGCCCTCCACGCCTCCTCCCGCTGGATATCCCGAACCGACTCCAACAGGAGTGGACCGAGGTCTTCGGGCCCGAGCCGACGCGCTCCCGGGCCGACAGGCCGTCACCAGGTCGACGGGGCCCGCGTGTCAGGGCCACACCCTCCCGGGGCCCGGCCGGAGTGGATTCCGTACGGGCCGGACTTCGGCCGCTCCACCACCGGAGTCCGGGGTGTCGGGCCGGGACCGGGCTCTTGCCGGGTCCGCGAAGGCCTGTCCCCGGGCCCCCGCCACCCGCTATGGTGGGGGCAGGGTTAAGCGGTCGTACCTGGTGTCCTTGAGGCATCAAAGGGGGTCAACACCCTCGACTGTGGGGTCCGCGGTCGGCCCCTGGCCTTCTGGTCAGAAGGCCTCGGTTTTACGGCCGAGGTCAAGGCCGCACCACCCCCGCCCTGTTGCCGGCCGAGCCGCGCAGCGGCTCTGTGGCCCCGGCGAAGCCGGGGCAGTGCGCAGCGAAGCGCAGCACTCACGGCCCCGCGCAGCGGGGCCGCCCCCTCCTTTGGGCGCGAAGCGCCCCGGCCCGCGAAGCGGGCACC
>NZ_JBEOSD010000147.1:0-20821 GCF_040302735.1 Streptomyces sp. NPDC097619
GATCAGCGCGAGCGTCGAGGGGGCCAGGGTGGCGCCCGCGATGCCGAGCAGGGCCCGGGCGGGCCCGGCGGGGCGGGGTTCCGGGCTCAGCTCCGGGCGCAGTCGGGGCACAGGCCCCGGTAGGTGACCTCGGCGGCGGAGACGGTGAAGCCGAAGCGTTCGGTCTCGGGCAGGCCGTCCAGGGGGCTGCCGAGGGGGTGCACGTCGCGGATCAGCCCGCAGCCCGAGCAGAGCAGGTGTTGGTGGGGGCGGTGGGCGTTGGGGTCGTAGCGCTTGGCCCGGCCGTCGGTGGCCACTTCCACCACTTCGCCGAGGGCGACCAGGTCCCCGAGGGCGTTGTAGACGGTGGCCCGGGAGATCTCCGGGAGGCGGGCGACGGCGCGGGCGTGCACCTCGTCGGCCGTCAGGTGCACGTGGTCCCCGTCGAGGACCTCCGCGACGACCCGTCGTTGGGCCGTCATCCGCCAGCCGCGTGCGCGCAACCGTTCCAACAGGTCACTCATGTGCGTTCACCTCTTCGACCACCCCTTCGACTCGGCGGGAGAACCCGGGTCCTCCGCCCGTCCGGGACCCCCGGGAATGCGAGTTTGGCGTTCGTCTTGACTTGGATTGTGTCCATCGTAGGATCGGCTCCGTTGAGAGCCAAGGGACAGGAACGCTCCAGTACGGCAGGAGACAGAATCGTGACTGAGAACCATGACGCGATCGCCACGGACGCCAAGGCGGCCGGGGCGGGCGGCTGCCCGGTACCCCATGGGCGCGCCGCACACCCCACCCAGGGCGGCGGGAACCGGCAGTGGTGGCCGGAACGCCTGAACCTCAAGATCCTCGCCAAGAACCCGGCCGTCGCCGATCCGCTCGACCCGGCCTTCGACTACGCGGCGGCCTTCGCGGGGCTCGACCTGCCGGCCGTGAAGCGCGACCTCGAAGAGGTCCTGACGACCTCCCAGGACTGGTGGCCCGCGGACTTCGGGCACTACGGCCCGTTCATCATCCGGATGGCCTGGCACAGCGCGGGCACGTACCGCATCAGCGACGGCCGCGGGGGCGCCGGGGCCGGACAGCAGCGGTTCGCCCCGCTCAACAGCTGGCCGGACAACGCCAACCTGGACAAGGCCCGCCGCCTGCTGTGGCCGGTGAAGAAGAAGTACGGGCAGAGCCTGTCCTGGGCCGACCTCATGATCCTCGCCGGGAACGTCGCCCTGGAGTCCATGGGCCTGCGGACCTTCGGCTTCGGCGGCGGCCGCGCCGACGTGTGGGAGCCCGACGAGGACGTGTACTGGGGCCCGGAGACCACCTGGCTCGGGGACGAGCGCTACACCGGCGACCGCGAGCTGGAGAGCCCCCTCGGCGCCGTGCAAATGGGCCTGATCTACGTCAACCCCGAGGGCCCCAACGGCAATCCGGACCCGCTGGCCGCGGCCCGCGACATCCGCGAGACCTTCCGCCGGATGGCCATGAACGACGAGGAGACCGTCGCCCTCGTCGCGGGCGGCCACACCTTCGGCAAGACCCACGGCGCGGGCCCCGCCGACCACGTCGGCGCCGACCCCGAGGCCGCCTCCCTGGCGGAACAGGGTCTGGGCTGGAGCAACACGTACGGCACCGGCAAGGGCGGCGACACCATCACCAGCGGCCTTGAGGGCATCTGGACCGATACGCCCATCACCTGGGACAACAGCTTCTTCGAGATCCTCTTCCGCTACGAGTGGGAGCTGTTCGAGAGCCCGGCGGGCGCGAACCAGTGGCGGCCGAAGGACGGCGGCGGCGCGGGCACCGTCCCCGACGCCCACGACCCGTCCCGCACCCACGCGCCGACCATGCTCACCACCGACCTCGCGCTCCGCGTGGACCCGGCCTACGAGCAGATCTCGCGCCGCTTCCTGGAGCACCCGGAGGAGTTCGCCGACGCCTTCGCCCGCGCCTGGTTCAAGCTGACCCACCGCGACATGGGCCCCGTGGTCCGCTACCTCGGCCCCGAGGTGCCCTCCGAGGAGCTGCTCTGGCAGGACCCGCTGCCGGCCCGGGACCACGAGCTGATCGACGCGGCGGACATCGCCGCCCTGAAGGAGAAGGTCCTCGGCTCCGACCTGACGGTCCCCCAGCTGGTCGCCACCGCATGGGCCGCCGCCTCCTCCTTCCGCGGCAGCGACAAGCGCGGCGGTGCCAACGGCGCCCGGATCCGCCTCCAGCCGCAGGCCGGCTGGGAGGTCAACGAGCCCGACCGGCTGGCCACCGTGCTCAGCGTCCTGGAGGGCATCCGCCAGGAGTTCGACTCCGCGCAGACCGGCGGCAAGCGCGTCTCCCTGGCCGACCTGATCGTCCTGGGCGGTGTCGCCGCCGTGGAGCAGGCCGCCCGGGACGCCGGCATCCCCGTGCAGGTCGGCTTCACCCCCGGCCGCGTGGACGCCTCGCAGGAGCAGACGGACGTGGAGTCCTTCTCGGCCCTGGAGCCCGTGGCCGACGGCTTCCGCAACCACCTGGGCAAGGGGCTGCGGCTGCCCGCGGAGTTCCTGCTGGTGGACCGGGCGAACCTGCTCACCCTCAGCGCCCCCGAGATGACCGTCCTGGTCGGCGGCCTGCGGGTGCTCGGCGCCAACCACGGCGGATCCCCGCTCGGCGTGTTCACCCGGTCCCCCGGCGCCCTGACCAACGACTTCTTCGTCAACCTGCTCGACCTGGGCACGGTCTGGTCGGAGATCGCCGAGGACGCGGGCGTGTTCGAGGGCCGCGACGCCGCCACCGGCGAGGTCAAGTGGACCGGCAGCCGCGTCGACCTGGTCTTCGGCTCCAACTCCGAGCTCCGGGCCCTCGCCGAGGTGTACGCGAGCGACGACGCGGCGGAGAAGTTCGTCCGGGACTTCGCCCGCGCCTGGGAGAAGGTCGCGGACCTGGACCGGTTCGACCTGTCCTGACCCCCGCACCCCGCACCACCGGGGCCGGTCGGATCCTTCCGGCCGGCCCCGTGGCGTCCCCCGCCGGCGGGCCCGCCGCTACGACGCGCGCGGTGGCGGGCCGGGTCGCGGTACGGGGCCGGGCGGCGCCGTGCCGAGGAGTTCGGCCAGGCCCTGGCGGGTCGCGGCGACCACCACCCGGTCCCGCGCGTCGAGGACGTGCCCGGGGTGCAGGTCGAAGAGGAGCCCGCTGACGTGCTCCCGGCCGTCGAGCCGGGTGGTGCGCAGGTCGGGCTGGCGGGCGTCCGGCGCGGTGGTGTCCAGCGCCAGGATCCGCCAGTGCCCCGGCCGGAACGACTCCGCGACGGTGCGCCCCTGCCACAGCGGCACCCCGGCCACGTCCAGCGCCGCGAACAGCAGGACCCGCCGCTCCACCGGTACCGCCCCCAGGATCCGGCGGCCCATCATCGCGCCGGCGAACGCGGGCGCGGCCAGCGAGGTGACGCTGCGGCTGTGCGTCCGGGCCTGCGGATGGGCGGCGCGCAGCGTGCGGTGGACGGCCGTGGCGAAGTCGTCGTCGTACAGGCGCAGCGCCACGCGCAGGCCGGGGGCGAAGGCCCGCGCGCACAGGATCGCTTCGAGGTTGGTGGTGTCCGAACTGGTGAGGGCCAGCAGGGCGCGGGCCCGACCCGTGCGGGCCGCTTCGAGGACCCCTTCCTGCGTGGCGTCACCGAGGACCACGGGCACCCGCAGCCGCCGGGCCAGCGGGATCCCCCGGGCCTCGGGGTCCTCCTCCACGCAGACCACGGGGACGTCCAGCTCCCGGAGCCGGGCCAGGACCCGGGTGCCCACCTTGCCCAGCCCGAGCAGGACCACGTGTCCGGTGGTGCCCCGCGGCGGCCTGCGCAGGGCCGACGCGGACCGGAAGGAGCCCAGGGCCTCCAGCACGGCCGCCACCAGCACGGGCAGCAGCAGGAGGCCGATGAGGCCGGTGAAGAGCTGGAGCAACTGGCGTTCCGTGGGCTCCCCGACGGCCGGGTCGTTGATGGAGAACAGGTCGAGCAGGGTGATGTAGGCGGCGTGGACGGGATGGTCCCCGGTGGTGATCCACGAGGTGACCGCGATGGCGGTGACGGCCGCCGTGAACCCGGCCAGCGACCAGCGGACCCGGCGCGAGAACAGTTCCATGACGGGCAGCCCCGCCACGGCCGGTCGCCGGGCCCGGGCCCGCGGCGTCTCGTGCCGGACCGCTTCGAGCACCAGGGCTCCGCGCTCCGCGGACCGGGCCACGTCCCGGGCGGCCGGGAGCAGCAGCGGCCCGGCCCGGCCGCTGCGGTCGGACCCCTCGGCCCCCGCCGGGTCGGCGTCCGTGGAGGACAGCAGGGCGAGGGTGCACAGGTCCGGTCCGGACGCCTCCCGCCGGCCCCGCGGGGTGCGCTCCACCGCCCGCAGCAGCAGCCCGTCCGCCTGGAGCACCTTCCCCGTCCCGGCGACGACCGCCGCCGCCAGGGCGGGAGCGGCCGTGTCGGCGTCGGAGAGGACCACGGTGGCCAGGTCGTGGGCGGGCGGGGGCGGGGAGGTGGGCAGGGAGGTGGGCAGGGAGGTGGGCAGGGGCGGCGAGGTGGTCGTGGGCGGGGCTCCGGGGGCGCCCTCCGTGCGGCCCGTGCCGTCCGTGTGGGCCGATTCCACGGCCACCGCCGAAGCCTGGTCGAGGAGTTCGGCGAGGTGGCGGCCGAGCTTGCGGTTGTAGAGCCGGATGACGAGGCGCACCCGCGGGTCGATGCGGCGGGCGGCCATCGCCGCCCGGATGTTGGTCTCGTCGTCCTCGTACACGAGCGCGACGGCCGCGGCCCCGGCGGTTCCCGCCTCCCGGAGTGCCGCGGCGTCCGGCACGTCGGCCTCCACGACCCGGGTACCGGAGGGGGGTTCGGGTCCGACGGCGTCGGCGTCGGGAACCAGCAGGGTCACCGACTGCCGGTAGATCTCGCGGAGTTCGACCGTGAGGCGGACCGCCAGGGCGTCGTCGCCGCAGACCACCATCGGGGCGGGCCGCTCACCCGCCGGCCCGCCCGCCCCGCCCTCGGCCGCTCGGTCCATCGGTCCGTCCGCCCGTCGATCCGACTGTCGGTCCGACTGTCGGTCCGCCGGTATGCCGGTCATGGGTCCTCACGGTCGGAGCGGGCGGGGAGCGGCGCGCGGGCCTGGCGCGGTGGGGCGGTCCGGGCGGTTCGGGGGGTTCGGGACCCACGTCCCCGCACCACCCTCCCCGAGTCCTCCGGGCGCTGTCCATCCGTGCTGACACCCATATCCCGCCCCCGCCGCGACCTGGCACGATGAGCCCGCGCCCGCGGCCGGTTCCTGCCCGTGACCCGCCCCGGCGCCGCACCACAGCCGAGACGAATGAGCAAGGGGGACAGAGCTGTGCCTGCTCCACGGATGAGCACCACGCCGCTGCCCGGCATCGGGGTCCAGTACGACCTCGTCACCCGCGAACACCGCCACCTGTCGGTGGTCGCCCATCGGGACGGGACGCGCACGGTCAACGTGTACCGCGCCGACGACCCCGACGCCTGCGCGCAGTCCCTGCACCTGACGGGGGCGGAGACCACCTCCCTGATCGACGCCCTGATGCCCGACCACCACAGCCCGAACCTGCTGCACACCACCGACCTCGGGCTGGTCGCGGAGCGCATCGAGCTGTCGGCGCACTCCCACTGGAACGGGCGGCTGCTCGGCGAGACCCGGATGCGGACGGAGACGGGCGTCTCCGTGGTGGCCGTGCTGCGGCGGGCGGAGGCCCGGCCCTCCCCGGCCCCGGACTTCCGGCTCGCGGGCGGGGACACCCTCATCGTGATCGGCACCCGTGAGGGCGTCGACGCGGCCGCGACGATACTCGGACGGGAGTGAGCGCGTGCACTCTGCCGTCTTCCTCATCGAGTTCGGTGCGATCATCCTCGGCCTGGGCCTGCTCGGCCGGGTCGCCGGACGCCTGCGCTTCTCCCCGATCCCGCTCTACCTGCTGGCCGGCCTGGCCTTCGGCGAGGGCGGTCTGCTGCCGCTCGGCGCGAGCGAGGAGTTCGTCGCGATCGGCGCCGAGATCGGCGTCATCCTGCTGCTGTTGATGCTGGGCCTGGAGTACACGGCCAGCGATCTCGTCTCCAACCTCAAGACGCAGTACCCGGCCGGGCTGGTCGACTTCACCCTCAACGCCCTGCCCGGCGCCGTGGCGGCGCTGCTGATGGGCTGGGGGCCGGTGGCGGCCGTGGTGCTGGCCGGCGTCACGTGGATCTCCTCCTCCGGGGTCATCGCCAAGGTGATGGGCGACCTGGGCCGGATCGGCAACCGCGAGACGCCCGTGATCCTCAGCATCCTGGTCCTGGAGGACCTGGCGATGGCGGTGTACCTGCCCATCGTCACGGCCCTGCTGGCCGGGGTGGGTCTGGCCGCGGGCAGCCTCACCCTGGCGATCGCGCTGGGCGTGGCGGGCGCGGTGCTGTTCGTCGCGGTCCGGTACGGGCGGCTCATCTCGCGGTTCGTCTCCAGCGACGACCCGGAGAAGCTGTTGCTGGTGGTGCTGGGCCTGACGCTGCTCGTGGCGGGCATCGCCCAGCAGCTCCAGGTGTCGGCTGCGGTGGGCGCGTTCCTCGTCGGCATCGCGCTGTCCGGGGAGGTCGCCGAGGGCACGCACACGCTGCTGAGCCCGCTGCGGGACCTGTTCGCCGCCGTGTTCTTCGTCTTCTTCGGCCTCAACACCGATCCGGCGAGCATCCCGCCGGTGCTGCTGCCCGCCCTCGCGCTGGCCGTGGTCACCGCGGGCACGAAGATCGCCACCGGCTACTGGGCGGCCCGCCGCGCCGGGGTCGGGGTGCGGGGCCGCTGGCGGGCCGGCGGCACGCTCGTGGCCCGCGGCGAGTTCTCCATCGTCATCGCCGGTCTGGCGGTGACCGCCGGGATCGAACCCTCGCTGGGCCCGCTGGCCACCGCGTACGTGTTGATCCTGGTGGTCATCGGACCGCTGACGGCCCGCTACACGGAGCCGGTGGCGGCCTGGGTCCGCGAGCGGCGCGGCGCGGGTGCCCCGGCCGTCGCGGCGACGACGGAGGCGGCGGCAGCGGCCGGCGCGGCCGGGGAGCCGGGTGTCGAACGGAAGGCCGCGGACGGGCGGAGCGAGCCCGCCGTACTCGGCGAACTCGGGGAAGGGGCGGAGCAGGCCGGGCAGCCGTCCGCCGAGCAGGATCCGGTGGGCCGGTCCTGACCGTGCCCCGACCGTACCGCCCGTCCGGACGGGGCCGAGGGTCCCGACCGTCCTGAGCACGGTCCCGTCGTCCCGCTGACGGCCGTCGGTCGCGGCCCTCCGGGGCCGGTCAGCGACCGGCGGCCCGCAGGCGGCGCCAGACCGCCTTGGCGGCGTTGTGTCCGGACATGCCGTGCACGCCCGGACCCGGCGGGGTGGCCGAGGAGCACAGGAACACCGCCGGGTGCGGGGTGCCGTACGGGCGCAGGGACAGCTTGGGCCGCAGCAGGAGCTGGAGTCCGGAGGCCGCCCCGCAGGCGATGTCCCCGCCCACGTAGTTGGGGTTGCGGCGGGCGAGTTCGGCCGGTCCGGCGGTGGCGCGGGCCAGTACCAGGTCCCGGAAGCCGGGGGCGAAGCGCTCCAACTGCCGTTCCACGGCCTCGGTGAGGTCCCCGTCCCACCCGTGCGGGACGTGCCCGTACGCCCAGAAGACGTGCTTGCCCTCGGGGGCGCGGCCCGGGTCCACCAGGCTGGGCTGCGCGGTGATCAGGAACGGGTTGCGGGGGGCGCGGCCGCTCGTGGCCAGTTGCAGGGCGGCGTCGATGTCCCGGACCCGCGGGCCGACCTGCACGGTGCCGGCGCGGCGGGCCTCGGGAGCCGTCCAGGGCACCGGCCCGGACAGGGCGTAGTCCAGCTTGAAGGCGGCGGCCCCGTACCGGTAGCCCTGGTAGGCGCTGCCGAGCCGGGCGATCCGGGCCAGGGCGGTGGGCGAGGTGTCGAAGACGTACGCGCGGGCCGGCGGCAGGTCGTCGAGCCGCTTCACCTCGAAGCCGGTGTGGACCTGCCCGCCGAGGTCGCGGAGGTAGCCGGCGAGGGCGTCGGAGAGGGACTGGGAGCCGCCCCGCGGCATCGGCCAGCCGTGTTCGTGCGCGGCGAGCGCGAAGACCAGACCGACGGCACCGGTGGCGATCCCGCCGAGCGGGGCGATCACGTGCGCGACGAGTCCGGCGAGGAGGGCGCGGGCGCGCTCCTCGTGGAAGCGGCCCAGGAGCCAGGTCGACGGCGGCAGCCCGGCCAGGCCGAAGCGGGCCAGGGTGAGCGGGTCGCGGGGCAGGGCGGTGGACGGCAGGGACATGAAGTCCCGTACGAGGGTGTCCCACTTGCCGAGGAAGGGCTCGACGAGCCTGCGGTACGCGCCCGCGTCCCGGGGCCCGAAGGAGGCCGCGGTCTCGGCCACGGACCGGGCCAGGACGGCCGCGGTGCCGTCGTCGAAGGGGTGCGCCATGGGCAGCGGCGCGTGCAGCCACTCCAGCCCGTAGCGGTCCAGCGGCATGGTCCGGAACACCGGGGACCCGGCGCCGAGCGGGTGCACGGCGGAGCACGGGTCGTGGCGGAAGCCCGGCAGGGTCAGTTCCTCGGTGCGGGCTCCCCCGCCGACGGTGTCCCCCGCTTCGAACAGGGCCACGGAGAAGCCGCGTCTGGCCAGTTCGACGGCGGCGGTGAGCCCGTTGGGCCCCGCCCCCACCACGACCGCATCGAGAATCGACGGCACCTTCGGACTCCTTCGTCTGACGGCGGACCCGGCCAGGATAGGCCGGGCCGCTGAAGCGTCTCTAAGCTTCGCCCCGCAACAGGGCGCGGATCCGGGCGGTGGTGGCGGCGTCCCGGCCGACGGCGAACGGCAGGGCGTTGTCCCGGTCCACCCGGAAGGGTTCCCCGGCGACGGTGGAGTGGCTGCCGCCCGCCTCGGTGACCAGCAACAGCCCGGCCGCGTGGTCCCAGGCCGAGGGCCAGGTGAAGGCGAGGGCGTCGGTGCGGCCGCGGGCCACGTCGAGGTAGGCCAGTCCGGCCGAGCCGCAGGGCACGGCGGAGACGCCGGGCACGTCGAGACGGGCCAGGTTCCGCTTGTCCTGGTCGCTGGTGTAGACGGGGTCGGCGGCGGCCACCCGCAGCACGGCCCCCGGCTCGGGCGAACCGGCCGCGATCCGCTCCCCGTTGACGAAGGCGCCGCCGCCGCGGACGGCGGTGGCCATCTCCTCCAGCACGGGGGCGTACGTCCAGGAGGCGAGGAGTTCCCCGCGGTGGGCGAGGGCGACCAGGGTGCAGAAGCCGGTGCGGCCCTCCACGAACTGGCGGGTGCCGTCCACGGGGTCCACGATCCACACCGGGGCGTCCTGGCGCAGGGCGGCGTAGACGCCCGGGTCGTGGTGCACGGCCTCCTCGCCGACGACGACGGAGCCGGGCAGCAGCGCGGTGAGGGAGGCGGTCAGGTGCTCCTCGGCGAGGCGGTCGGCGGCGGTCACCAGATCGTGCGGTCCGCTCTTGACGTCCACCTCGTCCTCGGCGAGCCGCCGGAACCGCGGGGTGATCTCGGCGGCGGCCGCCTTCCGCACGGCGGCGTCGACCTCGGGCAGTCCATGGGCCAGAAAGTCTTCGATCATGCCCCCATCACACCACGCCGGCCCCCGTCTCCCCCACCCCGCCTCCGACGGGGCTCCCCGCCGGACGGGCCGCCGCCGGCGACGGGCACGGGGCGGGCGCACCCGCGGGCGACGGGGACGGGCCGGCTCCGGGGTCCGTCCCCGCGCCCGCTCCGGGCGGAACACCGTCAGGTCGAGGTCAGGGACGGGATGACGTCCCGGCCGTAGGCGTCGATGGTGGCTTCGCGGTTGTCGTGCATGTCGTAGACGGCGAACTGGTGGACGCCCAGGTCGCGGAGGGTGCGGAGTTTGGCGATGTGGGCCTCGGGCGGGCCGAGGAGGCAGAAGCGGTCGACGATCTCGTCGGGGACGAAGGCGGTGTCGGGGTTCCCGGCGCGGCCGTGGTGGCTGTAGTCGTAGCCCTGGCGGGCCTTGATGTACTCGGTGAGTTCGTCGGGGACCATGCCGGAGTGTTCGCCGTAGCGGGAGACGAGCTCGGCGACGTGGTTGCCGACCATGCCGCCGAACCACCGGCACTGGTCGCGGGCGTGGGCCAGGGCCTCCGGGGAGTCGTCGGCGGTGACGTAGGCGGGGGCGGCCACGCAGATGGTGACGGAGTCCGGGTCGCGGCCGGCGGCGGTCGCGGCCTCGCGGACGGCGTGGACCATCCATTCGGTGAGGAACGGGTCGGCGAGCTGGAGGATGAACCCGTCGGCCTTCTGCCCGGTCAGGGCGAGTGCCTTGGGGCCGTAGGCGGCCATCCAGACGGGGAGCTTCCCGTCCTTGATCCAGGGGATGCGGAGGGTGTTGCCGTCGACTTCGGCCTCGCGGCCCTCGGCGAGGTCGCGGATGGCGTCGATGGCCTCGCCGAGGCGGGCCAGGGTGTTGGGGGCTCGGCCCGCGACGCGCATGGCGGAGTCGCCGCGGCCGATGCCGCAGACGGTGCGGTTGCCGTACATGTCGTTGAGGGTGGCGAAGGTGGAGGCGGTGACCTCCCAGGTGCGGGTGCCCGGGTTGGTGACCATCGGGCCGACGTGCAGCTTCCGCGTGTTGGCGAGGATCTGGCTGTAGATGACGAAGGGTTCCTGCCAGAGCACGGCGGAGTCGAAGGTCCAGCCGTAGCGGAAGCCGTTGCGTTCGGCGCGCTTCATCAGGCTGATGACCTGGGAGGCGGGCGGGTCGGTCTGCAGGACGAGTCCGAAGTCCATGCGTCGCTCCTTGCGGGGTGTGCGCGGGCGCCGGGGGGTGCGGGCCCCGGCTGGCCGGCTAGAGGTACTGGCAGGTGGAGCGGTGCAGGAAGGCTCCGTGTCCGGCACGGCCGGTGTACTGGCCCCGTTCGATGACGAGTTCGCCGCGGGAGAGGACGGTGTCCACCCGACCGGTGATCCGTTTACCCTCGTAGGCCGAGTAGTCGACGTTCATGTGGTGGGTGGCGGCGGAGAGGACCTGTTCGGCGTGCGGGTCGTACAGGACGATGTCGGCGTCGGCGCCGGGGGCGATGGTGCCCTTCTGCGGGTACAGGCCGAACATCCGGGCCGGGCTCGCGCAGGCGATCTCGATCCAGCGGCGTCGGCTGATGTGCCCGTCCACGACGGCCTGGTGGAGGAGGTCCATGTGGAGGAGGTCCATGCGGTTCTCCACCCCCGGCAGGCCGTTGGGGATCTTGGAGAAGTCGCCCCGCCCCAGTTCCTTCTGGCCGCGGAAGCAGAAGGGGCAGTGGTCGGTGGAGACCACCTGGAGGTCGTTCGTGCGCAGGCCGCGCCAGAGGGCGGCCTGGTGTTCGCGGGGGCGGAGCGGGGTGGAGCAGACGTACTTGGCGCCCTCGAAGTCGGGCTCGGCGAGGTTGTCGGTGGACAGGAAGAGGTACTGGGGGCAGGTCTCGCCGAAGACCGGGAGACCCTTGTCGCGGGCCGCGGCCAGTTCGGCGACGGCTTCCTCGGCCGAGACATGGACCACGTAGAGGGGGGCGCCCGCGACCCGGGCCAGTTGGACGGCCCGGTGGGTGGCCTCGGCTTCGAGGAGGGTCCGGCGGACCTCGCCGTGGTGGCGGGGGTCGGTCTCGCCGCGGGCCAGGGCCTGTTCGATGAGCACGTCGATGGCGATGCCGTTCTCGGCGTGCATCATGATCAGCCCGCCGTTGCCGGAGGCCCGCTGCATGGCGCGCAGGATCTGCCCGTCGTCGGAGTAGAAGACCCCCGGGTAGGCCATGAAGAGCTTGAAGGAGCTGATGCCCTCCTCGACGAGCCCGTCCATCTCCTTGAGGGTGTGCTCGTTGACGTCCGAGACGATCATGTGGAAGCCGTAGTCGATGGCGCAGTTGCCGTCGGCCTTGGCGTACCAGGTGTCCAGGCCGGCGCGCAGGGCCTGGCCCTGGGACTGCACGGCGAAGTCGATGATCGTGGTGGTGCCGCCCCAGGCGGCGGCGCGGGTGCCGGTCTCGAAGGTGTCGGAGGCGGAGGTGCCGCCGAAGGGCAGCTCCATGTGGGTGTGGGCGTCGACGCCGCCCGGGATGACGTACTTGCCGGTGGCGTCGAGGATCCGGTCGGCGGTCCAGCCGGCGGCGGTCTCGCTGCCGTGGGCGGCGAGGGCGGCGATCCGGCCGTCCTCGACGAGGACGTCTGCGTGCATCTCGTCGGCGGCGGTGACGACCAGTCCGCCGCGGATCAGGGTGCGGGTGCTCATGGGTGCGGTCCCCTCGTGGCTGCGGTTCGGCGGGTCCCCCGGGCGGAGGCCGTCAGAGGCCGTTCAGGGCCCCTTCGAGGATCTCGGCGCCCTCCTCGGCCTCGGCGACGGTGAGCGTGAGCGGGGGTGCGAGGCGCAGCACGCTGGTGTCGTGTCCGCCGCCCTTGCCGATCAGGAGGCCGCCGGCGCGGGCGGCTTCGAGGACGGCGGCGGCCGCTTCGGGGTGGGCTCGGTCGGTGCCGGGGTGGACCAGTTCGATCCCGGCCATCAGGCCGCGGCCGCGGACCTCCCGGACGTGCGCGACGGGGGCGCAGATGGCGCGGAGGCGTTCCAGGAGGAGGCCGCCGACCCGGCGGGCGTTGCCCTGGAGGTCGTGTTCGAGCAGGTAGCCGAGGTTGGCGAGGCCCGCGGCCATCGTGACGGGGGAACCGCCGAAGGTGGAGATGGAGTTGGCGTCGAGGCAGTTCATGACCTCGGCGCGGGCCACGACCCCGCCGATGGACATGCCGTTGCCGATGCCCTTGGCGAAGGTGAGGATGTCGGGCGGGCCGTTCCGGCCGTGCGCCTGCCAGCCCCAGAAGTGGTCGCCGGTGCGGCCCCAGCCGGTCTGCACCTCGTCGCTGATCCAGAGGATGCCGTGCCGGTCGAGGACCTCGCGGAAGGCGGCGTACAGGCCGTCGGGCGGGGAGGTGAACCCGCCGACGCCCTGGATCGGTTCGGCGATGAGCGCGGCGACCCCGCCGCGGGCCTGGCCGAGCAGGTCCTCCAGGTCGGCGACGCAGGCGGCGGTGAACCCGGCGTCGTCGAGTCCGGCGAAGGGACCGCGGCCGCGGACGGCGCCGTGCACGTAGAGGGTCTGGAGCGGGGAGAGGCTGGTCGGGGACCAGCCCTGGTTCCCGGTGATGGAGACGGTGGAGAAGGACCGGCCGTGGTAGCTGTTGCGCATGGCCAGGATCTGGTTGGAGCGCCGGTACGTGGTGGCCAGCAGCAGGGCCGCGTCGTTGGCCTCGGTGCCGGAGGTGGTGAAGAAGACCCGGGCGTCCGGGATCCCGGACAGGGCCGCCACCCGCTCCGCCAGCTCGATCATGGACCGGTTGAGGTAGAGGGTGGAGGAGTGGATGATCCGGGCGGCCTGGTCGGCGACGGCCTTGGTCACCTCGGGCAGCGCGTGCGCCGTCATCGTGGTGAGGATGCCGCCGAAGAAGTCGAGGTAGCGGTTGCCGTCGGCGTCCCAGACGTACCGGCCCTCGCCGTGGGTGAGTTCGAGGGGCCGCTCGTAGTAGAGGGCGAGCCAGTCGGGGAGGACGGCGCGGTGGCGGTGGTGCAGCGACAGGGGTGACATCACGGCTGGACCAGTCCTCCGTAGGCGTCGGGGCGGCGGTCGCGGTAGAAGGCCCACTGCTGTCGGACCTCTTCGATCAGACCGAGGTCGAGGTCGCGGACGAGCAGTTCCTCGGCCTTGTCGCTCGCGGCCTCGCCGACGAGTTGCCCGCGGGGGTCGACGAAGTAGCTGGTGCCGTAGAAGTCGTTGTCGCCGTACTCCTCCTGGCCGACGCGGTTGATCGCGGCGATGAAGTACTCGTTGGCGACGGCGGAGGCGGGCTGCTCAAGCTGCCACAGGTACGCGGAGAGGCCGCGTGAGGTGGCGGACGGGTTGTAGACCAACTGGGCTCCGGCGAGGCCGAGTTGCCGCCAACCTTCGGGGAAGTGCCGGTCGTAGCAGATGTACACGCCGACCTTGCCGACGGCCGTGTCGAACACGGGCCAGCCGAGGTTGCCGGGGCGGAAGTAGTACTTCTCCCAGAATCCTCTGACCTGCGGGATGTGGTGCTTGCGGTATTTGCCGAGGTAGCTGCCGTCGGCGTCGATGACGGCAGCGGTGTTGTAGTAGAAGCCCTCGCTCTCGATCTCGAAGACCGGAACGACGATCACCATGCCGGTCTCCCGGGCGAGCTCCTGCATCCGGCGGACGGTGGGGCCGTCCGGGACGGGCTCGGCCCAGCGGTAGTGCTCGGGCTCTTGGACCTGGCAGAAGTAGGGGGCGTTGAACACCTCCTGGAATCCGATGATCCGGGCGCCCTGGCGGGCCGCCTCCCGGGCGTGTTCCTCATGCTTGGCGATCATCGATTCGGTGTCCCCGGTCCAGGTGGCCTGGACCAGGGCGGCGCGGATGACGGGGGCCATGAGCTGCTCCTTCGACGGGGCGTCAGAGGGCGACTGCGGTTCTACGCAGGTAGATGCCCCTGCGTAGATAGGAGAACGTAAGCCCCGTTCGGGGTCGGGGCAAGACCATCGCGGGCAACCCGCAGAGTCGATCATCTTCGGGCTCGGGGTGATCCGAAGCGGGCGGGTGCGGGCGGATTTGCCCCTCCGGGGGGGTGCGCCGAGCCGCTGCCGCGGCCCCTTTCGGGGGCTCCGCCCCCGTGCCGGATCGGAAGCGAGGTCGAGCCCGCGCGCGGCGTGTCCCCGGCCCGCCGGGGCTACTGGGTGGGGAGGCCGGCCACGCGGAGGGCGTGGAGGAGGTCGCGGTGGCGGGCTTCCGAGATCGAGCGGGCCGCTTGGAGGAGGCGGGGGGCCAGGCGTCGCGGGTCGTGGCGGGCCACCCGGGCCGACTCCTCGGCGGACCGCACCCGTACGAAGGCCCCCAGCAGGGCCCCGGCCTCCTGGTCCCGGCCCGCGTCCCACAGGGCGAGGGCCGCGTCGGCGATCTCCGCCGCGGGGCGGGCCACGCCCTGGCGGAGGAGTTGGCCGCAGTCGGCGGCCCGGCCCGCGATCCCCAGGGCGGCCGCGGCCGCGGCGAGCCTCGCGGGCGGCAGGGAGGCCGCTTCCCAGAGCAGGGTGGCCCAGTCGGCGGACAGCCCGGCGCGGGTGAGTTCCGCGGCGAGTTCCGGGAGGAGTTCGGGGGGTCCGGCGGCGGCCTCGCAGAGCAGGGCGTGGGCCTCGCCGCTGCGGTGCTGGGCCCGGAGCCCGATGAGCGCCGCGACCGTCCCCGCCACCCCGACCGGACCGGCGGCCGGGTCGGGGGCGGGAGTGGGGGCGGGGTGCGGGCGGCCGGGGGGTGCCTCCGGTGTCGGGGGCGGGGCGTAGCGGGCGCCCCGGGGGGCGGGGGCGGGGTCGGTGCGGCCGGGGAGCGGCTGGGCGGGCGACCCGGGGTCGGCCGGGGGCGCTCCGGCGTGGCGGGCGCCGCCGAGGCGCCAACCGGGGAGCCGGCGTCCGGTGCCCCCGATGGCGCGCTGTCGCGCGGGCACGGGGGCCCATCGGCCCGACCCGGGCTCGGGGACCGGCCCCGGATCGGAGATGGGGCCGCTGCCGCCGGCCGTCGGGCGGGTACTCGGCGCAGCCGGTGCGGGCGGGCCGGTCGGGGCGGACAGGGCGTCCAGGCGGCTCGTCAGGTCGGTGCAGCGGGACTCGGCGCGGGCCAGGTCGTCCCGGGTCCAGGAGAGTTCGGCGTCCAGGTGGGGGCCGGGGGCGCGGCCGCGGAGGTCGCGGAGGGTGGCGAGGGCGGTGCCGCGTTGGGCGCGGGCCATGGCCAGGACCGCCGTGAGTTCCTCGTGGCCGCCGGGGCGCCGGTCGTGGGTGCGCACCGCTTCCGCGCGCAGGCCGGCGAGGACGGCGGTCTCGTGGGCGGCGCGGTGCGGGCCCCGCAGGGCGGCCAGGTCCTGCATCAGGGAGTCCAGTACGTCCACGGGCGGGATGGCCGCCCCGGTGAGACAGGCCCGGACCCCCTCGGGGTCGCGGCGCAGGAATTCCGCGTACCAGCCGGACGCGGGGTCCAGGAGGGGGCTCAACTCCCGCAGGTATCCGGCGAGTCGGGCCACCGGGTCGGCCGAGCCGTTCGTCGCTTCCGCTCCGCTGTCCATGGCGGCATTGCACCGCACGGGTGTTACGGGCGGGCTACGGGAGTTTCAAGGCCCGATGGCGGGCGTGACGGCGATCCCGGTGTGCGGGCGCTTGCCCAGTCGGAAGACCATGGCGGGCCAGTCCACCGCCCAGAACTGCCAGGTGTACTTCCGGGAGAGCAGCCCGCGCACGTGGCGGGTGCCGTCCGCGTCGAGCAGCCGGGCCGTGCCCTCCAGGGAGGGGGCGCCGGGGACCACGCGTCCGCGCACGTCACAGGCGGTGAGCGTGACGCGCGGGTTGTTGCGGATCCGCTTCACCTTCCAGGAGTCGGTACGGGTCCACACGTACAGGTCACCCCCGTCCTCGGCCGCCCAGACGGGGGTCGCGACGGGGGTGCCGTCCTTCTTGAAGGTCGTGAGGCTGACGTACGCGCCACGGCCGAGTTCCTCAACGGTCACAGTCATGGGGCGAGGGTAGGCCGTGGACGGGCCTCAGGCCCCGCCGGGGCCCGCCGCGCCCGCGGCGGAAGAGGTCACCGCCGCCGAGGAGGACGCGGCGGGGGAGACCGGAGAGGGCGCCGACGGGAGCGGGTCCGCGGCGTGGGTCAGGGTCTCCCAGGCGACGAACAGGTCGTCGGTCCCGGCCGGCCGCATCCGTTCGGCGAGCTCGCGGGTGAACGGGAGGGCGGCGCCGGCGCGGCCCTCGTAGTGCCCGAGGGCGACCTCCAGGTCGGGGCCCATGGTCCGCTCGACCTTCCCTCCGCACAGCCACTCCGGCGCGGCCTCGCCCAGCTGGTAGCGGGAGTGGAACTCCAGCGCCGCCGTCAGTCGGCGGGACTGCTCCCCGTACAGGTCCACGCCCTGGTGCCAGGCCGTCTCCGCGATGTGCGCCGAGGCGGCGAGGGCGTAGCCCACGTGCATCAGGTTGCGGCAGGTCTCCTGGGCCAGCCCGTCCCGGAAGGCGGTCTGCCCGAACCAGTAGGTGGTGACCTTCTCGGGGGTGTCCAGGCCCGCGTTCTGCGGGGCCTTGGGGCGGGGGCCGTCGGAGGTGAGGTAGAAGTACGCGGGGACCCGGTCGCGGAAGCGGCGCAGGGCCTCCGCGAAGACCTGCTGGTCCTCCAGGTGGACGGCGATGGAGATGGTGGCGTCGGTCATGGCCAGCTCCCAGTTGCCGTTGAAGGCGGGCACCTGGTCGCGGACGGTGGGCAGGTAGGCGGTGCGGAGCATCTCGCCGAAGCGGTCGGCGCGAGCGCCTCGCCAGGCCGGGTAGCCGGCGCGCAGGACGTCGGCGGCCCGCGCCCAGGCGGCCCCGGCCCAGGCGGCCTGGAGTCCGGCGTTGCCGCCGGTGTGCCGCTCCATGACGGCCGACCAGGCGTCCATGATCTCGGCGGACTTGCGGGCGTGCGCGGTCTCGCCGGTGACCGACCACAGCAGGGCGTGGGTGTACGCGGCGAGGGCGTCCTGACGTTCGTCCAGGCAGGCGACGGGTCCGGCGTTGAAGGGGCAGTTCACCACGTCCACGGGGTGCGCGGTGTAGTCCGGGGCGGCGTACCGGCTGGCGAGGACGGCCCGGTGGGCGGAGGCCCAGGGCTCCGCGCCGCGGGCCACCCCCTCCTTGGCGCGGGCCAGCTGGTCGTGGCCGACCACCACACCGGGGTGCCGGAACACCACGTCGGTGACGGACTTGGTGTGGGCGCGGCCCTGCGGGGCGGCGCAGGCCGCGAGCAGCAGGCCCGCGGCGAGCAGGCCGCCGAGCAGTCCGAGGCCGAATCGCTTGGATGCGTTCTGTGCAGACACGCCTTCACCGATGCCCCGGTAGGGGCGCGGCCCATCGCGGGTTGGGCCGAACGGCGGCCGGGCCGGACCCGGGCGGGGGCGGCCTCGGGGCGCGCTCCCCGCCCCGCCCGGGCCCGCCCCCGGTCAGGCGGGCAGCGGGGCGCACCGCCGGATGAGCTCGTCCATGGACAGGCCGAGGGCGTCGGCGAGGGCCGCCACGGTGAAGAAGGCCGGGGTCGGGGCCCGGCCGGTCTCGATCTTGCGCAGGGTCTCCGGGGAGAGCCCGGCCCGCGCGGCCACGTCGACCATGCTGCGGTCCCCACGGGCCGCGCGCAGCAGCGAGCCGAGCCGCTCGCCGCGCTCGCGCTCCTCGGGGGTCAGGGGTGTGCGTACCATGGCGTCCATTCTAATACCGGTATAGTTATTGGAATGATCGAGCTGAAGACAGACCGTGAGATCGGGGAGATGCGGCGTGCCGGGCGGGTCGTGGCCCGTGCCCTCCAGGCCGTCCGGGAGGCCGCCGGACCGGGGGTGAGCCTGCGGGAACTGGACCGGGTGGCCCGCGGGGTCCTCGACGCCGCCGGCGCCGGATCCCCCTTCCTGAACTACCACCCCTCCTTCGCCCCCACGCCCTTCCCGGCCGTGGTGTGCGCCTCCGTGAACGACGCCATCGTGCACGGCATCCCGGACGACTACCGGCTGGCCGAGGGCGACCTCGTCAGCATCGACTGCGGGGCCGTCCTCGACGGCTGGGTCGGGGACGCCGCCGTCAGCTTCACCGTCGGCGCGGGCCGCCCCGAGGACCTGGCCCTGATCCGCACCGCCGAGGAAGCCCTGCGGGCCGGGATCGCGGCGGCCGTGCCCGGCAACCGCATCGGGGACATCGCGCACGCCGTCGGCTCCGTCTGCCGGGCCGCCGGGTACGGCATCCCCGACGGCTTCGGCGGGCACGGCGTGGGCCGGACCATGCACGAGGAACCGGGCGTCCCCAACGAGGGCCGCCCCGGGCGCGGCACCCGGCTGCGCCCCGGCATGGTCCTGGCCATCGAGCCGATGCTCATCGCCGGCGGCACCGACGACTACCGCCCCGACGCGGACGGCTGGACCCTGCGCACCGTGGACGGCAGCCGGGCCGCCCACGCCGAGCACACGGTGGCGATCACCACGGCGGGCCCGCGGATCCTCACCGCGCTCTGACCCGGGGCCGATCCGCGACCGCCACCGCCGCCGGGGCCCCACCCGGGGCCCGCCGAGGGCCCCGAGGGGCACCCCCGACGGGCCACCGGGCGGCGGCAGGCGGGCGGGCGGGCCCGCTACGGCCTGCCGTGCGGGTGCACCACCATCGCGGAGCCGCCACCCCGGCGCACCGGCTCGGCCGCGGCCAGCCAGCGTCCGTCCGGCAGCCGCTGCACCCCGGTGGCCGCGCCGATCTCCGGGTTCTGCCGGAAACCGTGCCCGAGCGCCTCCAGCTCCGCCCGCACCGGGGCACCCCACAGACCGGGCTCCAGCTCGGTGGTGGTCTGGTTGCGCTGGCTGGCCCGCGGCGCGGCGATCGCGTCGACCAGGGGCAGTCCGCGGTCCAGGTGCCCGGTCAGGATCTGCAGCACGGTCGTGATGATCGTCGCCCCGCCCGGGGAACCCACCGCGAGCACCGGCCGCCCGTGGTCGAGGACGATCGTCGGCGACATCGAGGACCGCGGCCGCTTCCCGGGTCCGGGCAGGTTCGGGTCCGGGACCCCCGGCGCCGCCGGGGCGAAGGAGAAGTCGGTCAGCTCGTTGTTCAGCAGGAAGCCGCGCCCCGGCACGGTGATGGCGCTGCCGCCGGTGGACTCGATGGTCAGGGTGTACGAGACCACGTTGCCCCAACGGTCGGCGGCCGTCAGGTGCGTGGTGTTCTCCCCCTCGTAGGTGGTGGGGGCCGCCTTCCCGGTGCCGCCGCACGGCACCGGCTTCCGCGGGTCGCCGGGGGCCAGCGGGCTGGTCAGCGCCCGACCCGGGTCGATCAGGCAGCCCCGGGAGTCGGCGTACCGCTGGGACAGCAGCTCCCGCGTCGGCACGTCGGAGAAGGCCGGGTCACCGACCCAGCGCCCCCGGTCCGCGAAGGAGATCCGGGACGCCTCGATGAACCGGTGCAGGTACTGCTCGTGCGACAGCGAACCCAGCCGGGACCGCTCCAGGATGTTCAGGGCCTCCCCGACGGTGGTGCCGCCCGAGGAGGACGGGGCCATCCCGTACACGTCCAGCCCCCGGTACGACAGCCGGGTCGGGGCCTGCCGCTTCACCGCGTAGCGGCGCAGGTCCGAGGCGGTCAGATCGCCCGGCCGCACCACCCGGGTGGCCGCCGGGTCCACCGGAGGCTTCCGGACGGTCCGCACGATGTCCTCGGCCAGCGGGCCGCGGTAGAGCGCCCCGGTGCCCCGACGGCCCAGTTCGGCGTACGTGTCCGCCAGGTCCGGGTTCTTGAACACCGAGCCGACCACGGGCAGTTCCCCACCCGGCAGGAACAGCGAGCGGGTCGCCGGGAAGTCCCGGAACCGGGCCTCGTTCGCGGCGGTCTGCGCCCGGAAGGTGGCGTCCACCGCGAACCCGTCCCGGGCCAGCTTCTCGGCGGGCTTCAACAACTGCCCGAGTGGGCGGCTCCCCCAGGAGTCCAGCACCGCCGACCAGGTGGCCGGGGTCCCCGGCACGCCCACCGAACGGCCGCTGGTCTGCCCCTGGTCGAAGGGGATGGGCTGCCCGTTCTCCAGGAACAGGTCCTCGCCCGCGGTGGCCGGGGCGGTCTCGCGCCCGTCCACCGTGTACACCTGGCGCCGGGACGCGTCGTAGTAGACGAAGTACCCGCCGCCCCCGATGCCCGCCGAATACGGCTCGGTCACCCCCAGGGCGGCGGCCGTGGCCACCGCGGCGTCCACGGCGTTGCCCCCGGCGCGCAGCACCGCGATGCCCGCCGCGGAGGCGTCCGCGTCGGCACTGGCC
>NZ_JBEOSD010000148.1:0-20655 GCF_040302735.1 Streptomyces sp. NPDC097619
CTCAACCTGGGCAACGCGACCGGGCACCCGTCCTTCGTGATGTCGAACTCCTTCGCGGACCAGACCCTCGCCCAGATCGAACTCTTCACCAAGCCGGACGAGTACCCGATCGGGGTCTACACCCTCCCGAAGCACCTCGACGAGAAGGTCGCCCGCCTCCACCTCGACGCCCTCGGCGTCAAGCTGACGACCCTCCGGAAGGAACAGGCCGACTACATCGGCGTCGACGTCGACGGCCCGTACAAGCCGGACCACTACCGCTACTGAGGCCGCCCGGCCCGACGAGAACCGCACGCGGACCGCGAGCAGAGCGGCCCGGACGAGGCCCGAACGGATCGGACGGCCCGAACGGACCGGATGCGGACGAACGCGAGACTGAGGGAGCACACGATGTCCTGGCGTCCCGGCACGGCAGCACGGGCACGGTCCCTGCAGATCACCGAGGCCCTTCCGAGCCTCACCGAGGACGTGCGCGCCCGACAGCGCCGCTACGTCACGGCCATGGTGATCCGCACCCTGTGCGTGGTCGCCATGGTGGTCTGCTGGAACACCGTGCGCCCCCTCGCGTTCGCGGCCCTCGTCGGCGGAGTCCTCATCCCGTACCTCGCGGTGGGCGCGGCCCAGGGCGGACGCCGACCCGCCCCGGGCAAGGCCCTCTACGTGGCGGCCCCGGCCGCCGGCCCCGAGGAGCCGCCCGCCCCCACCAAGGTGCTGCTGCCCACCCTGATCCTCCCTCCGGAGGACCGGGGGGACGGCCGCGGGGAGGGGCGGGCGGAGGGACCGTCCGGGAGAGGCCGGGCCGAGGACCACCGCGAGGCGGCCTGAGGGCCGGGCCGGAGCCGGGGCGGGCGGCCCCCGCCCCGGCTCCCCGGCCCCGGCTCCCCGGCCCCGGCTCCCCGCCCACCGGATTTCGGCCCTCAGCCCTCGGCGCTCGGTGCACCCAACCGGTCCTTTAGCCGCACCGGAAAGCATGTCCGGGGGCAGGGAACGCCTTCGAACCCGCCCGCCGAGGACAGTAAGGAGCGCCCGCGATGACGACCACGCCCGGGATCACGGTGGCCGGAGACCTCAGCGCCTGGCTGCTCGACCGCCTCGCCCTGTACCTCGAACGCCCGGCCGACACCATCGACCCGGACACCCCGCTCGCGGCCTACGGCATGGACTCCGTCTGCGCGCTGAGCCTCGCCGGTGACCTGGAGGACGAGCACGCGCTGATCGTCCCCTCCACCCTGGTCTTCGACTACCCCACCGTCGCGGACCTCCTCACCTACCTCAACCCGCTCCTCCACCGCTGACCCGAGCACCCCCGCACACCCCGGCCCCGCCCCTCCCAAGAGGCCGGGGCCACCGTCATTTCCCAGCCCCCCGGCCTACCCCACAGCTCCGGGGCCCCGCCGCAGCGCCGCCGTCGATTCCCTCAGCCCCGACCGTTCCAACTGGTCCAGCACGTCCGTGAACGTTCGGGGTGGATTGCGCCTCGATGTGGCGATCTCCAGCACACAGGCGTAGACGACGCGGTCGTCCAGGCCCATGAGGTCCATGACGAACTCGTCCGCGCTCTTCCGCTCGATCTCCCAGCCGCTCAGGTACTCCGTCGGAAAGTCCTTGCGGTTGTTGGTGACGATCACTTGAGCTCCTGCGCGGATCGCCGCGGCGAGGACGTGCCTGTCGTCGGGGTCCGGGAGCTTCAAGCCTTCGATCAGCGGTTCATAGCCGGTCACCAGGCAGTCGCGCACGGCCTGGTTCATGAGCGTGCGTCGCCGCAGGAGCTTGTCCGGAGGGACTCCCAGGTCCTGAGCGATGTTTCGGTCCACCTCGTCGAGGATCGCATCCGTCCACTTGGCGCGGACCATCCCGTGCTGGCCGATGCGTACGAGCAGGTCACGCAGGGTGTTCGGATATAACACGCAGGCGTCGTAGAGGACGACGAATGCCATCAGAGCAGCCCCAGCTCCTGGTCCAGTGCCATCAGCTCGTCCGCTGCCTGCTTGCGCTTCGCGTCGTCCTCGCGCAGGTACTCGTGCAGGTCCGCGAGTCGGATGCGTCGATGTCGGCCCACGCGGGTGTACGGGATCTCTTCCGCATCCAGGAGACCGATGAGGTACGGACGGGAGACGTTCAACATGTCGGCGGCCTGCTGGGTGGTCAGTACGGTGTCGACCGGCATGATCTGGACGCCCTGCCCGTTGGCCAGCGCGGCCAGCATCGAGGCGAACATCTCGGCCACCGGCCGGGGCAGCACCAGAGTTTCGTCGGCGGCACCGGTTTCCAAGCGGACTTGCACGCTTTCGTTGCTGCCGGCCGTCCGAGAGAGGTAGTCGCTGATCCGCCCCAGCGCCCGTCGGGCGTCGGCCGCATCGACGACGCCAGGTTCGAGCTTCCTGCCGGTAACTGCCGTCATGGCATCCCTCCAGTTTCCTATTCGAAGTATTCGCAATATTCGAAGCAGACGCAACTGGATGAGAGGGCCTGGAAACGTGGTCAGAACATCACTCTCTGTTGTATAGGTGTAGTTACTATAGGTGTGGTTATCCAAGATGAGCGGCCGCCGGCTCTGGCGCTCCTACGGTGACCGCACGCCAAAACCCGTGGTCAGGCGGCCTGAGCCCCCGGTACGTTCGGGGCCGGGCGGTCGCGGGGACCGCCTGACGGGGACGTACGAGGAAGGCAGGAGCGATGAGCGGCGGGCGGAACACGACCACGCTGTGGCGGCCGACGGGACCGGTGGAGCTGGACCTGCTCCGCGAGCTGGACTGGCGGGCCTGGCCCCCGCGGCTCCCCGAGCAGCCGATCTTCTACCCGGTCCTCAACGAGCAGTACGCCGTCATGATCGCCCGGGACTGGAACGTCAAGCACGACGGCGCCGGCTTCGTCACCCGCTTCGAGGTCGACACGGAGTTCCTGGAGCGGTACCCCGTCCGCCAGGCGGGCGGCCGCACCATCCTCGAACTGTGGGTCCCCGCGGAGGAACTGGACGAGTTCAACGCCCACATCGTCGGCCCCATCGAACTCGTCCACGAGTTCCACTGAGCGGGCGCGGGGCGCGGGGCCCGGCGCCGGGCCCCGCGCCTACCGAGTCGCCCCGAGCGCGAGGGCGGCGAGCAGACCGAGGACGCACAGCACGTAGACCCCCTGCCGCACCCGCTCGCTCACCGCGAGGCCCCGAACCCGGCGCCGGAGCCCGCGTCCGGCCCCGAGCCCGGGGCAGCCCCGGGCTCCGGCTGCTCGGGCAGGCAGTCCCAGTCCACCCAGATCCGCTCCTTGGGCGTCTCCGGCACGGCCAAACCCAGGCCCCGCCGCAAGGTCCGCACCGCCCGCGCCAGCGCACGGGCGTGGTTCCAGTTCCCCAGACTGGTGTCCTCGGGCCCGTCAGCGGTCAACCGCGCCCAGTCCCGCAACGCCCCCGCCACCCGTCCGTCCACACCGCGAACCCCCTCCGCGGCGGCCAACAACCCTTGCCCGTGCGTCAACAACCCATCGGTCAGCCGAGCCAACTCCACGGCCCCCGGCACATTCGCGTACGCGACGAGCGTCCGAGAGATCAGCTCAGCCGCCGGATCGGCGGCGGTCCCGAAGCCGGTTGATCCCAGGTCAGTCAATGCGGGGTTCGTTTCCATGCAGCTCTCCGATCACTCGCTGGGTGCGGTCAGAGAGAGGGTGCTGCGTGGCAAGGGCTCCCAGGGATACAGCCTGTATCCCGTCCGGGCTTCACACTGCGCCGATCCACTCTGCGAACGAGCTCAGAGCGTTCGCGTCGGCCCGCTTGACTCGGCGGATCGTCTCGATGTCCTCACGTGCCCACGGGTGCTCGCGGACATGCTGAGGGGCCAGTCGCCGAGCCGTCATGAGGGAGTCGAAAGCAGCATCCGGCTGACCGGCCCACAATTGCGCGCGACCCACCTCGATATGGAATCCGGAGCGACGCTCGGCGGGAACGTCGCTGCCGGGCTGCCACTGCTTCGCGAGATCGAGCACTCTGCCGATGTGGTCCCGACCGAGACTGACCGATACAGCCACCCGGTGAATTCGCACACTGGCAGGGCCGAAAGCAGTCCCGAGGTAGATGCCTTCGGGAAGGTTCTCCGCCAGGAGGCCCGCCTGATCGAGGTGGGCAGTCGCGGCTGCGGCGTTGCCCGCACGGGCGACGAGAACGGCTGTGCGCATGTGCAGAGCACCGCGCGCAGCCGCTGACCGGGTCGTCGTGCCGACGGACGCCGAGTCGAGCGCTCGTTCGAGGACGATCTGACCTGCTCGGTGGGTACGCGAGGCCAGGAAAGTCTCCGCATGCACATACGAGACAGTGGTAGCGACATCAGGATCCCCGGTATGCGTTGCTGCCCAGCGCATCAGGTCGACCAGCCGTGCAGACAGGTCGTGTGCCCTGTACTTGTACGCCACTGCGTCTGCCGCGCGTGCGACCGCCACCAGCTGCCGCGCGGCCTCCGGGCGGCTCGATCCCGGTGCGGTGTGAAAGTGGGCCAGAGCGTCCTTGAGTAGGGTCGGGGCTGCCATGGCGATGTGCCCGTACTGAGCTGAGAGCCGCCATCGGGTGGCCGCGTTCACAGCCATGGACAGCTCGGCAGTGTTGCGTGTGGGTGGGTCGAGGGGGACGTCATACCCGGCAATCGCTGCGGATATCTGCGGTAAGGCGCTGTGGACCCGACGATGAGTTCCCGTGAAGGCAGGATCCAGCCGTGACGCGTCAGTACCGAGAGCAGAGGCCAGTGCTTCGAGGAGCACCGGTGAGGGAGAACGAACGCCCCGTTCGATCCCCTTCACCATGGCGAGGGACACGTGTGACTCGCGCGCCAGGTCTGCTTGTGTCATGCGTCGGGCCCGCCGCCGAGCCGCGAGGCGCTGCCCGATGTGGTCGGTCATGAACGCAACGTACTCGGCGGAATGCCCCGTCGTGACCTAGACGCTGATGATGCCCTGCAGGTCGTGCAGGGAGTCGATGGACCAGTCGGCGGCTTCGCGGGTGGCAGGGTCGTCCGCCCACCAGAAGCCCCACGGGCCACGCCGTAGGTGCGCTGTGCGCAGGCCGGCGGCGCGAGCGGGGAAGACGTCGTTCGCCGGGTGGTCGCCCACATAGAGGGTTTCGGCGGCAGGGGCTTCCGAAACCGCCAGCACCTGCGCGAAGAACCGGGGGGACGGCTTCGCCACCCCCCACTCGCCGGAGGTCGCGACGAGATCGGCGGGCAGGTCCAGGGCGCGCAGCAGTTCTCCTGCCCGAGGGCTCTGGTTCCCGGCCACCACCACCCGCACCCCCGCTGCGCGGAGTGCCGTCAGGGCGGGGCGGACGTCCTCGTACAGATCACTCTCGTCCAACTGCTCGCCGTGGCCCGCGGCCGCCCGGGCCTCGTACTCGGCGCGCACGTCGATGCCAGGGCGAAGCAGACGGAGCGCGTCGGCGTTGTCGCGGCCGTCGACGACCACGGCACCGACGAGGGCGGACAAGGTGTGCGTGGGCACGTCGAGCCAGTCGGCCCAGGAAGCCCAGTAACGGTCGTCACGGGTCAAGGTCTCGCCGACGTCCAGCACCACGGTACGGATCACGCGGGCAGCCTACGGCGTCCATCTCGTCGCAGGTCACCCCCTTTGCTCCCTGCTCGGACGGTACTCACCTCCACCACGTCCTGTCCGGCCGTCTGACCGCCCCACCTCCCTGCGGCCGGCCCACCCGCCCGCCGGGACGGGCACCGCCTGCCGTGCTCCTCATAAGCTCCGGGCCCATGACGACGAGGACGCTCTACCTGTTCTGCTCCGCCGCGCCGCCCGTGTTCGACGTGGCGCGGGTGATCGAGGAGGCGCAGGCGCGGGGCTGGGACGTGTGCCTCGGATTGACCCCGTCGGCCGCCGAATGGCTCGACGAGAGCCTCGACGGGCTCGCGGCCCTCACCGGCCACCCCGTACGCAGCCGCTACAAGCGACCGGGGGAGCCGGACGCCTGGCCCCCACCGGACGCCGTCCTCGTCGCCTCCGCCACCATGAACACGGTCAACGCCTGGGCACTCGGCCTCACCGACCGCTGGGTGGTCGGGGTCGTCGCCGAAGGCATCGGCAAGGGCATCCCGATGGCCGTCATGCCGTGCGTGAACGCTGCCTACGCCGAACACCCGCAGTTCGCCAAGTCCCTGGACACGCTCCGCACGGCCGGCGTCCGGGTCCTGTACGGCCCCGAGGGCTTCGAACCCAACCCCCCGGGCGAGAAACGCCCGTACCCCTGGACCACCGCCCTCGACGCCGCAGCCGACCTCACCCCCTAGCCACCCACCCGGCCGCCGGGCGCCCCCGGCTCAGGGGGCGTGCGCGGCGCCGTGCCCCCGCCGGGGGGCGGCCGGCGGGGGCACGGGGGCCGGTCAGGCGAAGAAGGAGCGGATCGCTTCCGTCACCTGCCACGCCTCCGACTGGGTCATGTGGTGGTGCAGGGGAAGGGCCAGGTGGCGGGACGAGGCCGCTTCGGCGCCCGGGAGGTGGTGGGGGGCCGGGGCGTAGCGGGCGAACTGGGGGAGGCGGTGCAGGGGGAGGGGGTAGTAGACGCGGGTGCCGACCCCGTGCCCGGCCAGGTGGGCCGCCAGCTCGTCGCGCCGCTCGTGCTGGACGGCGTACACGTACAGGCAGGGGCTGATGCCCGGGCCCTGCTCGGGGAGGAGCAGGCCGCGGGAGCGGAGCGGGGCCAGGGCCTCCTCGTAGTGGTCGACGACCGCGCGGCGGGCCGCGAGCCGATCGTCGAGGGTGTCGAGACGGGCCAGCTGGTACGCCGCCTGCACCTCGTCGAAACGGCTGTCGATGCCCAGCTCGTGGTGGACGCCCGGCTCCGCCGGGTCCTGACCGTGGTCGCGGACCCGCCGTACCGCCGCCGCCAGTTCCGCGTCGTCGGTCAGCAGCACCGCGCCCTCGCCGACCATCCCGAAGGGCTTCACCGGGAAGAAGGAGTACAGGCCGATGTCGCCCCAGGAGCCCGCCGCGCTGCCGTGCAGGCTCGCGCCCATCGCGACCGCCGAGTCCTCCAGCAGCGACACCCCGCGCCGCGCCGCCAGCTCCACCAGGGCCGGCATGTCCGCCACCGACTGGAAGGTGTGGGCGGGCACGACCACCCGCGTCCGCGGGGTGATCCGCCGCTCGGTGTCGGCCGGGTCGAGGACCATCGTGACCGGGTCCACGTCCGCGAACACCGGTGTCGCGCCCACCGCGAGCACCGAGGACGCCAGCGGCTCTGCGCCGAAGGCCGGGACGATGACCTCGTCCCCGGGCCCCGCGCCCAGCGTCCGCAGCGCCAGGATCAGCGCGCCCGTGCCGCTGCCGCAGGCCGTCACCTCCGCGACCCGGGCCCGCTCCCGCAACCGCCGCTCCAGCTCGCCGGTACGACGGCCCAGCACGACCGTCCGGTCCGGGTCCGTGGCCACCTCGCGGAAGGCGCGCAGCATCAGCGTCCGCTCCTCCTCGGTGGGCCCGGGGGGCGCGTACGGGAGGTCCAGAGGGGGCGGCACCGGCAGGTGCTGCAGGGCGGGCAGGCCGTCGGCCGCCACCGGTCGGGAGCCCCCCGAGAGCCCCCGACCGGCCGTCCTGCCGTCCGTCCTGCCGTCCGTACCGTCGGCCGTCGCACCGGCCGTCCCGGCGGTGAGCGCGCTCCCGGTGAGCGCGTCCGTGAACTGGTCGGTGAGCGTCACAGCGCATCGCCTCCGGCGTTGAAGGATCCGGTGGCGGGGGCCGACCCCGCACCGAGTGATCCGGCGTAGAAGGAGCGGACGGCCGCGCACACCCGCTCCACCTCGTTCAGGGTCAGGTCGGGGTGCAGCGGCAGCGCGATCGTGCGCCGGGCCGCCGCCTCGGCCGCCGGGAGGTCGCCCGCGCGGCGGGACACCGGGGCGAAGGCCGGCTGGAGGTGCAGCGGCCGTCGCGCCGGCACCGTCACCGCGAACCCGCGGTCCGTCAGGTACCGGGCCAGCGCGTCCCGGTCGGTGACCTCCGCGAGGTACCGCACCGGGTACGCGGCGCACGCGTACGGCCCCGGGTACACGACGTCCGGGAAAGGCTCGGAGAAGGCCGACGGCAGCCGCTCCACGCCGATCAGCCCCGCCAGCCGCTCCGTGTACGCACGGGCCAGCTCGCCCCGGCGGGCCGTCACGGCCTCCGCGACCGACAGCCGGCCGAGCACCACCGCGGCCTGGAGATCGTCCATCTTGGCGTTGGTGCCCGGGAGTTCGCCCTGCTCGGCGATCTCCGCCAGGCCCTTCGCGCCCCGGGCGGGCGGCTTCGAACCGGGCCGCCGCCCGTGGTTGCGGAGCGCCCCCAGGTCCGCGGCCAGCTCCGGATCGTCCGTGAGCACCATCGCCGCGTCGCCGAGCGCGCCCAGCTCCCCGGCCGGGTCGAAGGCCAGCACTCCGCCGGTGGCGCCCGGCGCGGAGAACGCGCAGGCCGCCGCCCCCGGCGAACCGCCCAGGTCCTCGAAGACCCGCAGCCCCAGCGAGCGGGCCAGCGAGCGCACCTCGGCGGTGGCCGCGGCCCCGGCCCGCGGCGCCGCGAACTGTCGGGAGGGGATCACGGCCTTCGTACGGGAGGTGACCACGGCCCGCAGGGACTCCGGGGACAGCCCGTACGTCACCGGGTCCACGTCGGCGAACACCACCCGCGCGCCGGCCAGGGCCACCGCCATCGCCGCCGTCACCGGGGCGAACGCGGGCACCACCACCTCGTCGTCGCGGCCGATGCCCGCCGCCCGCAGCATCAGCAGCAGGCCGTCCGTGGCGGTGCCGACCCCCATCGCGTACCGGACGCCGGTCAACTCCTTGATCCGGCCCTCCAGTTCACGGGTCTTGGGCCCGTTGGAGTACACGCCGCAGTCCATGACGTCCCGCATGTGGCGCTGCACGTCCGGCCACACCCGGTCGAAGGCGGCCGCCCGGGTGCCGGTACCGGCACCGACACCGGTACCGGCACCCGCGACCGCCGCCGCACCCGGCGCGGAACCCGCCACCGGTGCGGAAGCCGTGCTCGACCCGGAGGCCGTGACCGGCCCGGAAGCCGTGTCCCGTGCCGCGCTCGTGACCGGCCCGGGAGCCGAGCCCGCGTCGGAAGCCGCGGGGGAGGGAAGGACGGGGTGGCCGGCGGGGCCGGAAGGGGCGGGCCGGCCGTGCCCGTGCACTGTCGTACCGCTGCGCATGTCTCTCCGTTCGCTCGACGGTCGCCGCCGGTCCGCTGACACTTCACTGCCACCGGCGTCGCCGCACTCCGACGCTAGATCGCGGGGCCCGGGCGGCTGTAGGGCAGACAAGGCGCAAGGGCCTGCCACGAGGCAGGCAAGGGCGATGGCAAGGACGCGTGGGGAGCCGGTTCCTGCCACCGGTCTGCCATTCAAAACCTCCCCCCGGATACCCGAACGTTTCTCCGGAGGACGTGCCGGGACGCCCGATCCGTGCCTGACCCATGCCTGTGATCGGTGCCTGATCGGTGCCTGATCCGAGCCGGATCAGCGCCCGACCGGACCCCCTCGGAACGAAGACCCAGCAGACGAAGACCAAGCAAACGGAGGTGCCTTCCCATGTCCCGTGGACGCCGGACCGCTGTCGTGGGTGGCGGCATGGCGGGTTGCGCCGCCGCCAAGGAACTGATCAAGAACGGCCGCGAGGTCGTCATCTTCGAGGCGGGCGCGGGCCTCGGCGGCCGGGCCCGGTCCTGGCACCGCCCCGAGATCGAGCCGGACGTGGGCGTGAACCTCTGGTTCACCAGCTTCTACAAGATCATGTTCGAGCGCATCAAGGAGTACGGGCTGGAGGACCAGCTCGTCGAGATGTCCAACAACGTGATCGTCGTCGACAAGGGCCGCCCCGCCGAGCTGCTCTCCGACTCCTTCCGCTCCCTGCTCACCTTCGAGCACGTCTCGCTCCGCGACCGCCTGGGCTTCCTCTACTCCACGATCAAGGAGACCTTCAAGCGGAAGCAGCTCGACATCTTCGACCCGCTCAAGCTGGCGCCCTTCGACGACGGCACCACCGCCGCCCAGTACGCCCGCAAGTCCATGAGCCAGCGCGGCTTCGACAACCTGCTGCGTCCGGAGATCGAGTCCTTCTGGCTGTGGCGCTGCGAGGACATCTCCGCCGCCCACGTCCGCGCCATGCAGGCGCAGGTCGCCGGCGCCAAGTTCTACGTCTTCCGCAACGGTATGGAGATCATCGCCGAGAACAACGCGAAGGGCGCCGACATCCGGCTGGAGACCGAGGTCACCGACCTCCAGATCGACAGCACCGGCAAGGTGCAGATCACCGCGCGGTCCGCGGACGGCACCCACACCACCGAGACCTTCGACGACGTCGTGGTCGCCACCCAGGCGCCGACCGCCGCGAAGCTCGCCGCCTCCCTGCCCGCCGGCATCGTCGGCCAGGACACCCGCGACTTCCTGGAGACCCAGGAGTACGAGCCCGCCCTGTCGGTCTCCTACCTGGTGGACTTCTCCAGCATGCCCTCCGAGGCCCACATCGTCGCCGCCGGCGCCGAGGACCCCTCGGTCAAGACGATCATCACCTTCCCGCGGCAGGTCCGCGACGAGAACGGCCGCCCCGTGGACAAGCACCTCGCCTTCGTCTACCCGGGCCGCGCCGCCACCCGCCGCCTCCTGGAGCTCTCCACCGAGGAGCAGTTCGCCGAGACCAGCCGCCTGGTCACCGACCTGTGGCCGGACTTCCCCAAGGACGCCGAGCCCTTCGAGATCGCCGTCCGCCCGTGGGCCATGCCGGTCCCCGCGCCGGGCCGCTACCGCAAGTCCGCCCGGGTCATCCGCCTCCAGCGGCCCCCGGTCGTCTTCGCGGGCGACTACTTCACCTCGCCCATCTCGGAGGCAGCCATGCTCTCCGGCATCCGCGCCGCGAAGGTCCTCACCAACGCCTCCTGACCCACCCACGTACGCACCCACCCACGCACGCGTTCCACGCACGCGTCCGCCCACCCGTGAGGCCGGAGCCGGCGCCCCACCGCCGGCCCCACGGCCTCACCCGCCCGTGGCCATCCCGGCCTCGGCCCCACCCGGCCCCATCCCGGCCCCATCCGACCCACCGCCCACGCACCGAACGGGAGCCACCCATGCAAGGGACCCGAGCACCCGCCGCCGGGCGCAGCGGTCCGCTCGCCCCGCCGCCCCCGGCCCCGCCGGGGGCGGCGGCGGGCGGGCGGCTCCGCGCCCTGGCCCGGCTCGCCAAGTTCGAGTTCGTCCTCGACTACTACCTCAGCGCCCTGGTCGTCCTCACCGCGCTCGCTCCGGGCGACCGGCTCTCCGCCGACACCTGGCTCACCCTCGCCCTCTTCGTCCTCGGACAGGTGGGCGTGGTCTCCGCGGTCATGGTGTTCGACGACATCAACGGCTACCGGGACGGCAGCGACCAGGCCAACTACCTCGGCGGCGACGGCACCCCACTGCGCCCCCTGGAGCGCAAGCCCCTCCTCACCGGAGCCCTGACGCTCCGGCAGGCGTACGCCTTCGGGTACGGGGCCCTCGCCTGGGGCGCCGTGTTCTGGGGCACCGCCGCCCTGCTCGCCGCGCACCGGCCCTTCTGGGCGCTCGCCGTCACCGGTGCGGTGCTGCTCACCAGCTGCCAGTACTCGTGGGGGCTGAAGTTCAGCTACCGAGGGCTGGGCGAACTCCTCATCGCGGGCTGCCCGATGGCCCTGGTCATCGCCCAGTACGGGTTCACGGCCGGGCACCTGCCCGCGCTGGTCCTGGTGGAGGCCACCCTCTTCGGGCTGTGGCAGATCCTCGTCTCCGCGTACTCCAACACCAAGGACATCGACGGGGACCGGGCGGTGGGCCGCAGCACCGTCGCCGTCCGCACCTCCGAGACCGGCAACCGCCGCTTCATCGGCGCCCTCACCGGTGCCGACCTGCTCCTCGGCCTCGGCGGGGCGGCCCTCCTCGGCTGGGCGCCCTGGTGGTCCGTACTCGCCCTGCTGCCGCTGGCCGCGCTCCGGATCCGGCAGTACCGGGACTTCCTCCGCGACGGCGACGCGCTGCTGGCCCGCGCCCGGGGCGTACGGGCCTTCCGCACCGGCGTCGCCGGACTGCTGCTGGTCAACATCATCCACTTCACGGTCTGAACGGGGCCTGCGTACGAGCCTACGAACGGGCCTACGAACGGGGACTCCGGACCGGCCGCCAAGTCCGGCCGCCGAGACCGGCCGGGGCCGGTACGCACGGCCACACCCCGCGGCCACCGCACACAGCCACACACCCCGCGACACCCCGCCCCGGCGGCCCGCGGACGCACACACGGGAGAGACATGAGCGGCAAGGGCGGGCCGACCGGCCTGGGAACACTCTTCGAGCACTACGCGCAGCGCGGCCACCGGACGGTGTTCCACCTCAGCCGTCCCTTCGACTTCGCGCCGGGCCTGGGCACCGAGTTCACCGTCAGCACGCTCGCCGGGCTGGTCGAGGAGGCGTCCGCCTGGATCCACGCGGCGGGCGCGCGGGCCGGGGACCGGGTCGCCATCGCCAAGGGCAGCCACTGGGACTACCTGATCCTGGCCTGCGCGGCGGCCCGCATCGGTGCCCTGCCCGTGCTCGTCGCGGGCGGCCTGCCCGCGGACACCCTGGCCACCGTCCTCAAGCGGGCCGAGCCGCGGGTGCTCATCACCACCGCGGGCATCCTGGCTTCCTCCGCCGAGGCCGGCTCGGACCTCACCTCCCTCGCCGAGGCCGTGGTCTCCATCGACGGGCCGCACCCGGGCGTCCTCGACGTCGCCGACCTGCGCGGCGGCCGGGTCCCGCCGGCCGTGGAGGCCGCCCCGTACGAGCCGATGGTGGCCAGTCACACCTCCGGCACCACCGGCGTGCCCAAGCTGGTCGTGCACACCGCGGACACGATCCTGGGCCACCTCGGCCGCACCGAGTCCATCCCGTGGCCGATCGTCGGCATGAAGAAGAAGGACACGGTGGCCACCGCCGTCGCCTTCAACCACATGCGGATGATCACCTGGTCCACGGGCACGCTCCGGCTGGAGCCGAAGCGGGCCCTGATCCTCGCCGACGCCGACCCGGCCACCGCCGAGCGCATGTTCCGCCGCCACCGCCCCACCTACCTGGAGGCGCTGCCCGCCACGTACATCGGCTGGGAGGCACTGCTCGACGACCCCGACGCACCGGACAACGTCTTCTCCGACGTCCGGCTGTTCGTCAGCACCTTCGACGCCATGCACCCGCCGACCGTGCGCCGCTTCCTGCACGCCAGCCGCCGGCCGCTGCCCTCCTGGCTCCAGGGCTGGGGGCAGTCCGAGACCGGCCCCATGACCTTCCGGCTGCTCACCCGCCGCGACCTGGAGGAGCAGGGCGGCCGGCACCCCACCACCCGGGACGTGGGCCGCCCCATCCCCGGCTTCACGAAGATGGCCGTGGTCGACCCCGCCACCATGAAGCGGGTGCCCGCGGGCACCCCCGGCGTGGTCCTCGCCCGCACGAACGGCCGCTGCGTCGGCTACCTCGGTGAGAACGAGCGCTGGCGCTCCAAGGCGCTGGGCCGTTGGTGGAACACCGGCGACTGGGGAGTGGTCTCCCGCGGCGGCTCCTACCGGCTCCTGGACCGCGAGGTCGACGTGATCCCCGGCATGAGCTGCATCGAGCTGGAGGACGTGCTCGCGGACCGGCTCCCGGACCTCCTGGAGGCCGTGGTCATCGGGATCCCCGGACAGCTCCCGCTGCCGGTGGTCTGCACCCGCGGCGGCACCTGGGACGAGGTGGCCTGGCAGCAGGCCACCGCCGACCTGCCCACCCTCGCGGAGCCGCTGCGCCTGGACTGGGACGACATCCCGCGCACCAGCACCGGGAAGGTCCGCCGCCTGGAACTGCGCGAACGGCTCCTCGGCGAGGACGCCACCTTCGGCACCGGCCGCTGGACCTGAACCGCGGACACACGGCACGCCACACGGCGGACGGCGCACGGCACGACGACGCACACGGCAGGGCACGGCAGGGCAGGGCGAGGCGGGGCGGCCCCGGGCAACGGGCCCGGGGCCCCGAGGAAGGACACCGGACATGGCGCGAGGGCGCACGACCGCGGACGGCGGGGGCACCACCGCCCGCGGCACCGACATCGACGTCGCCGTCGTCGGCGGGGGCATCGCCGGACTCACGGCCGCCCACCGGCTGCGCGCGGCCGGCCGCAGCCCGGTGGTCCTGGAGACCGCCGACGAGGTCGGCGGCCGCATGAAGGCCCGCCGTGTGGACGGCTGGATCGTGGAGGAGGGCACCGAGACCCTCGCCGTCCGCGGCTACGACGCCACCTGGCGGCTCATCAAGGAGACCGGCCTCGACCGCGAGGACGGCATCCTCAAGGTGAACAGCCTCGCCGGAGTGTGGCGCGGGGGCCGTGCCCACGCGGGCACCGGCCACTGGTTCGGCGCCCTCACCGGCAGCGGCCTCTCCCTCGGCGGCCGCTCCGCCCTCGCCGGGCTCGCCGCTTCCGTGATCCGGCAGGCGGGCACGTACGACACCCGGGACCCCGCGGGCAGCCCGCTGGGCACCGGCACCGTCGCCCAACTGGCCCGCGGCCGGCACCGGGAGGTCTACGACTACGTCCTCCAGCCCGCGGTGGCCACCGGCTGGGGCTGGGACGCCCGGCGCGCGGCGGCCGCCCCGCTGGTCGCCACGATGATCTCCACCTGGGGGCTGCTCGGGTGGCGCACCTACCGCGGCGGCATGGACGCCCTCGCGAAGAAGGTGGCCGCACCCCTCGACGTCCGCACCGGGCACACCGTCGAGGAGGTCAAGGAGACCGCGGCCGGGGTCCGGCTCGTGTGTGCCGACGGCAGCGTGCTCACCGCCCGCGAGGTGGTCCTCGCCGTACCGGCCCCCGTGGCCCGACGGATCCACCCGGGAGCCCCCGCCGAGGAGCAGCCCTACCTCGAAGCGTCCACGTACAGCCCGATGATCCGCGTCACCTGCCTCGTGGACCGCCCGCTCGCCCCGCCGCAGCGCCGCGGCACCCCCTCGGTGTACGCCCTGCTGATCCCCGAGGTGGAGGACGGCCGCATCAGCGGGCTCACCTTCGAGCACGCCAAGGCGGCGAACCGGGCCCCCGCCGGCCACGGCCTCGTCTCCATCCTCACCGCCCCCGACACCACCCGGGAGCTGCTCGGGGAATCCGACGCGCACGTCCTGGGCTCCCTGCTCGGCAGCGCCGAGAAGTACGCGCCGGGGCTCAACGCCCACCTGAAGCAGGCGTTCGTGCACCGCTTCCCGCACGCCGCCCCCGACGCCAACGGCGCGGCCCTGCGCCTGCACCGCGCCTTCCTCGGGCGGCCCTCCCGGGCCGTGGAGTACGCGGGCGACTGGATCTACCAGCGCCCCTCCAGCGAAGCGGCCGTGCAGGCGGGCGAACTCGCCGCGCAGCGGCTCCTCTCCCGAGGCTGACCCCTCCGGGCTCGACCTCTCCGGGCCCGACCGGCCCGCCTCCGCACGGCACCACCCCGAGCCCCGGTCCGCGGCGACGCCCTCCCTGTCGGGCCCGCCGCGGGCCGGCCACCGCTCCCTCCGTCCGCGCCCCCGCGGAGCGGAGGGACCGGCCGGAACCCCTCTCCGTCCCGCGCCCCCGCGGACGGGGCCGGACCGGCCGGCAGGCCCCCGCCGCGCGCCCCCGCGCGGCCCGGGCCGTCCGTCCCGGCCCCCTCGTCCCGCGCCCCCGCGGGGCGAGGGGACCGGCACGCCCGCCCGTCCCCGCCGAGACGGGGCCCGCCAGGCGACGCGCACGCCCGGCTGTCCCACCGTCGGAATCCGGCCACTCTGGTCCCACTCCGCGGCACGCCCTCGCGGAATCCCCACAACCGGAATCCCCGCGGCGGCGGCACCGCAGGTCCGGGGCACCCGTCGGCGCAAAACGGGCGCCCGGCCCGCCCAGTCCCCGCTTTAGGCGCACTTAGTGCGCATGGCTGATCCTCACCATCCGGACATGTCATCGGCACGCGGCATGCGGACGGAGGGGGAACCGAGGGTGCTCACGCACGACGGCACGGCACGAACAACGGACGACGGCACGGCACGCACCGCACCAGGCGGAGACAGAGGCGACCCGCACACCGGCACCGAGCCGGGCGCGAAGCCGGGCACCGAGCACGGCGCGAAGCCGGCCACCAAGCCGGGCCCGACCTCGCACACCGGCACCAGGCCCGGCGCCGACACGGGCACGGGCACCGGAGCGGGCGCGGCCACCGCGGCCACCACCGGGGGTACGGGCACCAGAGCCGCCACCACCTCCCGGGAGGACGGCGGCTGGGACGCCACCCCGGCCCGCACCGGACTCCGCAGCCTCGCCCCGCTCGTCGGCCGCGACACCGAACTCGCCGAGCTCACCGCCACGGTCCTCGCGGGCCGCACCCGCATGCTCAGCCTCACCGGCCCCGTCGGCGTCGGCAAGAGCCGCCTGGCGGCCGCCGTCTTCGACGCCGTGGCCCAGGCCGGGGTGCGCGGCCGGTACCTCGACCTCGACACCCTCGGCACCGAAGAGGCCGCACTCCGGCTGCGCCGCATCCGCGACACCATGAGCGGCGCCGTCAGCGAGGGCGACCGGGCCCTGCTCGTCCTCGACTTCGGGCTCCGCCCGCCGCACGAACTCACGCCCGCCGTCGCCTCCCTGGCCGACGCCTGCGGACGCCTCAGCATCCTGTCCGTGGCCTCCCGACCGCTCGGCGTGTACGGGGAGCGGCCGGTCCGCCTGGCCCCCCTCGCCCTGCCCGAGCCCGCCGACACCGCCGACCCCGACCGGCTCGCCCGCGTCCCCGCCGTCCGGCTCCTGCTCTCCTGCCTGCGCGCCGGCCGCCCCGGCTTCCGGCTCACCGCGGAGAACAGCGCCGTCGTCGCCGAGCTGTGCGCCCGCCTCGACGGCCTGCCCCTCGCGGTGGAACTGGCCGCCTCCCGCCTCAAGGTGATCTCCCCGGCCGCCCTCCTCGACGGACTCGGCCGCTCCCCGGAGGCCCTGTACGGCACCCGCGCCGACACCACCTCCCGGCACCTGACGATGCCCGACGCCCTCGCCCACAGCTGGTCCGCGCTCCCCGCGGACCGCCGCGCCCTGCTCTCCCGGCTCGCCGTCTTCGCGGACACCTTCGACGCCGTCGGCGTCTCCGGGGTCCTCGGCCTGCCGCTGCCCGAGGTGCACACCGCGCTCGGCGAGTACGTCGACCACAGCCTGCTGCTGTGCGAGGAACAGCCCGACGGCGACATGCGCTTCCGGATGCCCTCCCTGCACCGCCGCTACGCCCGCACCCTCCTGGAACGCCAGGAAGCCTGGACCGGCCTCGAAGCCGCCCACACCGCCCACGTCACCACCACCGCCCTGGAACTCCTCGGCGCCCTCGACGGCCCCGAACAGCGCGCCGCCCTGGACCGCCTCGGCCACGGCCACGAGGACCTCCTCGCCGCCCTCGACGCCCACGTCACCGCCGGCGACGGGCCCGCCGCGGCCCGCCTCGCGGCCGCCGCCGTCCCCTACTGGCTGCTGCGCGGCGAGGCCCGGGCCGCCGTGGCCCGCCTCACCGCAGCCCGCACCACCCCCGGCGGCGGCGAGGACCCCGCCGCCCTGGCCGCGCTCGGCGCCGCCCACCTCGGCAGCGGCTCCCTGGCCGCGGCCCGCGACTGCACCGAGAAGGCCCTCGCCCTCTTCACCACCGCCGGCGACGCACAGGGCACGGCCGACACCCGACTCACCCTGGCCCGCGTCCTCCACGAACAGGGCGACTCCGAAGCCGCCGAACCCGTCCTGTTCTCCGTGCGCACCGCCTACGCGGCCCTCGGGGACCGGCACGGAGCCGCCACGGCCGCCGCCCTCCTCGCCGACGTCCTCGGCACCCTCGGCCGCACCGCCGACGGCCTCCGCCTCGCCGACGAGGCCGAACGCGGCGGCGAGGAACACGGCGACGCCCGCCTGACCGCCTTCGCCTCCCTGGTCCGGGGCCGCCTCCTCGCCGGAGGACCCGACGCCGGCCGCGCCCTGGCCCCCGCCCAGGAGGCCCTGCTCGCCCTCCACCACCTCGGCGACCTCCCCGGCACCGGAGCCGCCCTCCTCGTGATGGCCCAGGCCCACGCCCGCGGCCACGCGGGCACCGGCCAGGCATGGGAACGCGCCGCCCTCCTCAGCGCCGCCGCCGGAGCCGTCCGCGAACAGGTCGGCGGCCTCCCGCTGTCCCCACCGCCCGCCGCCCGCGACCTCACCGCCGAGGCCCGTACCCGCCTCGGCGACGCCGCCTACGAGAAGTCCTGCCGGGCCGCCGGGAAGCTCAGCCTCGACGAGGCCGTGGGCCGTGCCGTGGAACCGGTCCGCCGGCCCCGCGCCCTGCCCCGCTCCGCCGGCACCGAACTCCTCACCGCCCGCGAACAGGAGGTCGCCGCCCTCGTCGCCGAGGGCCTCACCAACCGCGAGGTCGCCCGCCGCCTCGGCATCGCCGAATGGACGGCCGTCAACACCCTCCGCAAGGTGATGCGGAAGCTCGACTGCTCCTCCCGGGTCCACGTGGCGCAGAAGATCCTCCGCGCCCAACAGCGCACCGCCGCCGACCACCCGGCCGAAGCCGTCCGCTGACCCTCCTGCACCGCTGACCCCTCCCGCCCGGACCGCCCGCGACCCCCCACCCGCTGACCGCATCCGGCAAGACCGTGTGGCCCCCGCCCCAATCCCCGGCGGGGGCCACACGTATGTCCGCACCACTCGGTCCCCCGCTCACGCGCACCGCACGCACGAGACCGCCCCCGCCCGGCGCGATGCCGGTCGGGGGCGGTCGGTGTGCCGGGCCAGGGCATGGCCGGCCGGGTCCGCGGAAGCCGCGGACGTCCGAGGGGCCGGGGCCGGTCCGGGGGACCGGCCCCGGTCAGGCGGCGAGCTCCCGGGCCCGCACCCGGGCCCGCTTCTCCGCCTCCAGCACGTCCGAGAGCGTCAGCGCCGCACTGGGCGCGGCGTCCAACTGCTCGTCGATCACCTGCTGCACGGTGCTCACGATGCCCGTGAAGGGCAGCCGTCCCGCCAGGAACGCGGCCACGCACTCCTCGTTCGCCGCGTTGAACACCGCCGGCGCCACCCCACCGGCCCGCCCCGCGTGGTGCGCGAGGGAGACCGCCGGGAAGGCCGCGTGGTCCAGCGGGAAGAAGGTCCAGGCCGTCGGCGCCGACCAGTCGCAGGCCGGAGCCGCGTCCGGCACCCGCTCCGGCCAGCCCAGCCCCAGCGAGATCGGGATGCGCATGTCCGGCGGGCTCACCTGCGCCAGCGTGGAACCGTCCGTGAACTCCACCATCGAGTGCACCACCGACTGCGGGTGCACCACCACGTCGATCCGGTCGAAGGGGATGTCGAAGAGCAGGTGCGCCTCGATCACCTCCAGACCCTTGTTCATCAGGGTCGCCGAGTTCACCGACACCAGCGGACCCATGTCCCAGGTCGGGTGCGCCAGCGCCTGCTCCGGGGTCACGTCCTCCAGATCGGCGCGGCTGCGCCCCCGGAACGGCCCGCCGCTCGCGGTCAGCACCAGCCGGCGCACCTCCGCGTCTCGGCCCCCGGTCAGGCACTGGTACAGCGCCGAGTGCTCCGAGTCCACGGGGACGACCTGCCCCGGCCGGGCCAGCCGCTTCACCAGCGGACCACCCGCGACCAGCGACTCCTTGTTGGCCAGGGCCAGCACGGAACCGGCCTCCAGCGCCGCCAGTGTGGGAGCCAGCCCGATGGAGCCCGTGATGCCGTTCAGCACCACGTCGCACTCCAGCCCCGCCAGCTCCGTCGCCGCGTCCGGGCCGCCCACCAGCCGCGGCAGCGCCCGGCCGTTCGCCCGCGCGGTCAGGGCCTCGCGCAGCGCGGGCAGCGCGTCCGCGTCGGACACGGCCACCACCTCCGCGCCGAGGGAGAGCGCCTGCTCCGCGAGGAGGTCGAGGCGCCCGCCGCCCGCGGCGAGACCGACCACCCGGAAGCGGCCGGGGGACCGGCGGATCACGTCGATGGCCTGCGTGCCGATGGACCCGGTGGAACCGAGGATGACCACACTGCGGCGGCCTCCCGAACCGGCCGGCTGCGCCACCCGCGGGTCCGCCAACGGGGCGCCCGCGGCGGGCGCCGACCAGGAAGCGGGCACGGTGTCGGCGGTCTCCGTGGCCACGGCCGTCTCCGCGGTCACCGCGGGCGCCTCAGGCATGGGCCGCGGCGGGCAGCTCGGCCACGAAGGGGTGGTCCGCGGCCAGCGGGTCCGAGCCGGCGGCCCCGCCCGGGGAGCCCACCGTCTCGAACACCTCGGTGTTCGCCGGACCGAAGTCGCCCCACTGCTCGGGCAGGTCGTCCTCGAAGAAGATGGCCTCGACCGGGCAGACCGGCTCGCAGGCACCGCAGTCCACGCACTCGTCGGGGTGGATGTACATCATCCGGGGACCCTCGTAGATGCAGTCCACGGGGCATTCGTCGATGCACGCCTTGTCCTTGACGTCCACGCAAGGCTGGGCGATGACGTACGTCACGAGTGGCTCCTCGGAGAAGCGGAAACGGTCCAGGTGTCGTTGCCGGCGAGGAGGCGGCCGAGGTCGCCCTTGCCGTGTTGTTCGATGGCGGTGTCGAGTTGGTCGGCCATTTGGGTGTCGTAGACGGGGCGGGTGGTGTCGCGGAAGACGCCGATGGGGGTGTGGTGGAGGGTGTCGGGGTCGGCGAGGCG
>NZ_JBEOSD010000149.1:0-20645 GCF_040302735.1 Streptomyces sp. NPDC097619
AGCCGGGGCGTGGAGAGGTTCATGGAGCGGGCGAGCTTCAGCAGGGTGGGGTCGGTGTTGTGGGCCCGTACCGCTTCGCTACTTGGTGCCGCGGGCCAGGAAGGCCAGCAGGTCCTGGCGGGAGACCACGCCCTTGGGCTTGCCCTCCACCAGCACGATCGCCGCGTCCGCCTTGCCCAGCGCGGCCATCAGGTCCGACACCGGCTCGCCGGAGCCGACCTGCGGCAGCGGGGAGCTCATGTGCTTCTCCAGCGGGTCGGTCAGCGAGGCCCGCTGCTCGAAGAGCGCGGTGAGCAGCTCCTTCTCCACCACGGAGCCGATGACCTCGGCGGCCATGACGTCGGGGTGGCCGGCGCCCGGCTTCACGACGGGCATCTGGGAGACGCCGTACTCGCGGAGCACCTCGATGGCCTCGCCGACGGTCTCCTCGGGGTGCATGTGGACCAGCGAGGGCATTTCGGCGCCCTCCTTGTCCGCGAGCACGTCACCGATGCGGGCCGCCGGACCGGCCTCCTCCAGGAAGCCGTGCCCGGCCATCCACTCGTCCGAGAAGATCTTGCTCAGGTAGCCGCGGCCGCTGTCCGGGAGGAGGACGACGACCACGTCGTCCGGGCCCAGACCGCGGGCGGCCTCCAGCGCGGCCACGACGGCCATGCCGCAGGAACCGCCGACGAGGAGGCCCTCCTCCTTGGCGAGGCGGCGGGTCATCTGGAAGGAGTCCTTGTCGGACACCGCGATGATCTCGTCGGTGACCTCGCGGTCGTAGGCGGTGGGCCAGAAGTCCTCACCGACGCCCTCGACCAGGTAGGGACGGCCGGAGCCGCCGGAGTACACGGAGCCCTCCGGGTCCGCGCCGATCACCTTGACCGCGCCGCCGGACGCCTCCTTGAGGTACCTGCCGGTGCCGGAGATGGTGCCGCCGGTGCCGACGCCCGCGACGAAGTGTGTGATCTTCCCCTCGGTCTGTTCCCACAGCTCGGGACCGGTCGTCTCGTAGTGCGAACGGGGGTTGTTCGGGTTGCTGTACTGGTCGGGCTTCCAGGCCCCCGGGGTCTCACGGACCAGTCGGTCGGAGACGTTGTAGTACGAGTCCGGGTGCTCCGGGTCCACGGCGGTCGGGCAGACCACGACCTCGGCGCCGTACGCGCGCAGGACGTTGATCTTGTCCAGGGACACCTTGTCGGGGCAGACGAAGATGCACTTGTAGCCCTTCTGCTGGGCCACGATGGCGAGACCGACACCGGTGTTGCCGCTGGTCGGCTCGACGATCGTGCCGCCGGGCTGCAGGGCGCCGCTCTTCTCCGCCGCCTCGATCATGCGGACGGCGATGCGGTCCTTCACGGACCCGCCGGGGTTGAAGTACTCGACCTTCGCCAGGACGGTCGCCTGAATGCCTTCAGTGACGTTCTTGAGCTTCACCAGCGGGGTGTTGCCGACGAGGCTGATCATCGAGTCGTGGAATTGCACCATGTTCTCCAAGGAGGGGACTCCACGGGTTCTCCGGGAGGCACCGCCAGAGTATGCGGAAAGCGATTGGCCGACCGGCAGTACGGGGCAGGTAGAGGGCGTGTGACGGCCACCGCGGCCGGACGGGCGCCGAGGAGGTGGCAGGGACAGTGTCCAGGGCGAGGACGGCACGCCGGATCGCGGCGGGCGCCGCGTACGGGGGCGGCGGCATCGGGCTGATCGGCGCCGCGGCGGTGGGGCTCGTACTGGCCGAGGTGCAGCTGGCCAAGCGCACCGTCGGCACCCTCGCGGCCGACCCGCCCCGGGCGGACGGCCGGTACGGCACCGAGTTCGGCGGGCCCGGCGCGGAACCGCTGCGGCTGGCCATGATGGGCGACTCCACGGCGGCCGGGCTGGGGGTGCGGCGGGCCCGGCAGACCCCGGCGGCCCTGCTCGCCTCCGGGCTCGCGGCGGTCGCGGAGCGGCCGGTGGAGCTGCGCAACGTGGCCCTGTCGGGCGCCATGTCCGACGACCTGGACCGGCAGGTCCGGATGGTCCTGGACGACACCGGCTTCCTGCCCGACGTCACCGTGATCATGATCGGGGCCAACGACGTGACCCGGCGGATGCCGCCGACGCAGTCGGTGCGGCTGCTCACCGCGGCCGTGCGGCGGCTGCGCGGGGCCGGCTCCGAGGTGGTCGTCGGCACCTGCCCCGACCTGGGCACCATCGAACCCGTCTACCAACCCCTGCGCTGGCTGGCCCGGCGGGTCTCCCGCCAGCTGGCCGCCGCGCAGACCATCGGGGTGGTCGAACAGGGCGGCCGCACCGTCTCCATGGGCGACCTGCTCGGCCCGGAGTTCGCCGCGAACCCGCGCGAGATGTTCGGCCCCGACTCCTACCACCCCTCCGCCGAGGGGTACGCCACCGCCGCGATGGCCGTCCTGCCCACGCTGTGCGCCGCGCTGGGCCTGTGGCCCGAGGCGGACCGGCTGGACACCGCGCGCAACGAGGACATGCTCCCCGTGGCCCAGGCGGCCTCCGCGGCGGCCGGGATCGCGGGCACCGAGGTCACGGCGGGCCGCGCGCCCTGGGCCCTCCTCAAGCACCGGCGCCGCCGCCGGCTGCCCGCCGCCGACCCGGCGGGCCCCCCGCAGGAGGTCGGCGCCCCGGCCACCGGAGCGGTGATGCGGCGGGCGTCACACCTGCCGCCCGGTGACCTCGACGATACGGACCGGTAACTTCACATGCGGTCCGCCCCGAACCCGTACGCAGCCCTGGAGCCGTGATGCCCGAAGCAGTGATCGTTTCCGCCGCCCGCTCGCCCATCGGTCGCGCCTTCAAGGGCTCGCTCAAGGACCTGCGCCCGGACGACCTGACCGCCACCGTCATCCAGGCCGCCCTCGCCAAGGTGCCCGAGCTGGACCCCCGCGAGATCGACGACCTGATGCTCGGCTGCGGCCTGCCCGGCGGCGAGCAGGGCCACAACCTCGGCCGGATCGTGGCCGTGCAGATGGGCATGGACCACCTGCCGGGCTGTACGGTCACCCGCTACTGCTCCTCCTCCCTCCAGACCTCGCGGATGGCCCTGCACGCCATCAAGGCGGGCGAGGGCGACGTCTTCATCTCCGCGGGCGTGGAGATGGTCTCCCGGTCCGTGAAGGGCTCCAGCGACGGCCTGCCGGACACCCACAACCCGCTCTTCGCCGACGCGGAGGCCCGCACGGCCGCCGTGGCGCAGTCGGAGGGGGCCTCCTGGCACGACCCGCGCGAGGACGGCCTGGTCCCCGACGCCTACATCGCGATGGGACAGACCGCGGAGAACCTGGCCCGCCTCAAGGGCGTGACCCGCGCGGACATGGACGAGTTCGGCGTCCGCTCCCAGAACCTCGCCGAGGCCGCGATCGCCAAGGGCTTCTGGGCCCGCGAGATCACCCCGATCACCACCCCCGACGGCACCGTCGTCAGCCAGGACGACGGCCCCCGCGCGGGCGTCACCCTGGAGGGCGTGCAGGGCCTGAAGCCGGTGTTCCGCCCCGACGGTCTGGTGACCGCCGGCAACTGCTGCCCGCTGAACGACGGCGCCGCCGCGCTGGTCATCATGAGCGACACCAAGGCCCGCGAGCTGGGCCTGACCCCGCTGGCCCGGATCGTCTCCACCGGCGTCTCCGGCCTCTCCCCCGAGATCATGGGCCTGGGTCCGGTCGAGGCCTCGAAGCAGGCCCTCAAGCGGGCCGGGCTGACCATCGGCGACATCGACCTGGTCGAGATCAACGAGGCCTTCGCCGCCCAGGTGATCCCCTCGTACCGCGACCTCGGCGTGGACATCGACAAGCTGAACGTCAACGGCGGGGCCATCGCCGTGGGTCACCCCTTCGGGATGACCGGCGCCCGCATCACGGGCACGCTGATCAACAGCCTCCAGTTCCACGACAAGCAGTTCGGCCTGGAGACCATGTGCGTCGGCGGCGGCCAGGGCATGGCGATGGTCATCGAGCGACTGAGCTGAGCGGTGGCGAGGCTCGGTGCGACCGACCGTGCGAGCGACTGAGCTGAGCCGGAGCGGAGGGTAGGGGCCGGGTCGGCGCGAAGCGCCGATCCGGCCCGCTCCACACCCCGTCCCGCCGGAGCGCTCCGTGATCGCGTCGTCGCAGGTCACTTTCGGTGTGATCATGGAACCCCGCCCCTGAGCTGGGCGTCCTTCCCCGTACTGACGCCGGGTCTAACCCTCCCGCCGCCGACCCGTGACCTAATCTCCCCCAGGATGTGACCTTTATCCCGGGGGATCGATGTTTCCGCAGGTCAGGGCGGGTGTGACCGGGGGGTACAGGTCAAACGACCTGTCCATTTCGTGACGTAATGCACTGCACGCCATTCCCAGGTCAGGACAAGCTGGGGTAGGAAGTCGGGGGATCCAACCACTCAGGAGTTAGTCAGTGAGCGCCATGTCTCTTGCCCTGCTGCTGACCACGGCCGCTGCCACGGCCGTGGGCGCCGCTGCGCTGCACGCCGTCCACGGGCTCCGGAAGCAGGTCACCGCACTGCGCGGCGACCTCGCCGCCTCCGCCGCCCTGCGCGGCGCGAGCGTCCCGCACGCCCGCAGCGCGGTCGACACCCCCGCCGCCGAGATACGCGCCGCGGTCGCCGAGGCCCTCGCCGAGGAGCGCGAGCGCGAGCTGGCGGAGGCGCGGGCCTTCTGGGCCGCGCAGGAGGCCCGTGACGCCGCGGACGCCCCCTCGCTGCTGGGCGGCCTGCCCGGGCTGGGCGAGGAGAGCCACCCGATGTACCTGCCCCGCCAGGCCGACCTGGTGGGTCTGGAGCCCCTCCTGGAGGAGGAGGCGGCCACCACCGCCCCCGAGTACCCGGAGGACTCCGCCGAGCTGGCCGCGGCCCGCCGCCGCCACCCCTCGCACCCCGACTTCGTCCCGGTCCAGGCCTCTCCGACCGCCGACCACGAGCGGACCGTGAACCGCCTGGAGGAGCTGGCCCAGGCGCGTACCGCCCTCGCGGACGTGCGCCCCGGCCCGCTGGGCACCCTGGACGTGTACGTCTTCACCGACGGCACCACCCTGTGCATGACCCCCGGGCACCGCGAGACCGCCGAGCGGCTCGCCGAGGCCCTGCGCACCGGCCGCACCCCCGTCCTGCTGGGCGGTTCCGGGATCTCCGGCGCGTACGCCCTGACCTTCTCCTGCGGGGAGGGCGCGGGCGATCCCTCGCACCCGGGCAGCCCCGAGGACAACGTCTACATCCTCGCGGACCGGGTCATCGCATCGCTCTGACCTCGGCCTCGCCGACCAGCACCACGGCCTCGTCCACCAGGGTGGACGGGGCCGACGTCGTGTTGCGGAGGGCTTCGGCGAGGTCCAGGCCCGCCACGGCGACCTGATCGCCGACCACGAAGGGCCCGGCGTCCGGCATCTCCCGTACGGGGCCACCCTCCAGCCCGGCGGCCCGCCGGGACAGCTCCCGGGCCAGGGCCAGTCCCTCGGCGGCGGCACCGCGCTGCAGGCGGCTCTGGGGGGCGGCGCGCAGCCGGTCGGCGAAACGTTCCACGGCGGCGGTCAGCGGTGAGGTATCGAGCACGCGGGCGACCCTACGCGCCGGTCCGGCACTCTTGCCAACACGCGGAGGGGCGGGCACGGTGTCGGGAAGGAACGAGGCAGTCCGCTGCGTCCGGAGGCGCCCATGTCCGTCGAGTTCTCCGAGAAGACCCACCGCAGGATGCTCTCCCGCATCCCCCAGTCCACCGGCCGTGACATCTCCGAATGGCTCCGCTACGTGGACGAGGGGCCGTCCCTGATCCGCTTCGAGGAAAAGGTCAGCTGGCTGCGCGGCGCGCACGAGCTGTCCTACGGCCAGGCCAAGGCCATCGTCCACGAGTACGGCCTCCGTCGGGCCGCCCGCAGGCGGGGCTAGCACCACCGACCGCCGCCGCTCCCTCCACGTCTCCACCCTCCGCTCCCCCCGCTCCCCTTCCTCCCCCACACCCGGGATCCCCCTCCCGAGCTCCCCCGGCCCGTGCACGCGGGTACGGGAAAGGCCCCGCGGGCGTACCCGCGGGGCCTTCTCGTGTCGTCCGGCGCGCGAGCGGCGCGCCGGCCCGACTAGTCGTCGCCGGAGAGGATCGAGAAGAGGCGCAGCATCTCCAGGTAGATCCAGACCAGGGTCATGGTGAGGCCGAAGGCGGCCAGCCAGGACTCCTCGCGCGGGGCGCCGTAGTTCACGCCGTCCTCGACCTGCTTGAAGTCGAGGGCGAGGAAGGCGGCACCGAGCAGGACGCCGATGATGCCGAAGACGATGCCGAGGCCGCCGCTGCGGAAGCCGAGGCCGTCACCGCCGCCGAACACCGAGAACAGCAGGTTGGCGACCATCAGGAGCATGAAGCCCAGGGCGGCGGCCATCACGAAGCCGTAGAAGCGGCGGTTCACGCGGATCCAGCGCATCTTGTACGCGAAGAGGACCGCGGCGAACACGCACATGGTGCCGAGCACGGCCTGCACGACCACGCCGGGGCTGAGGTACGTGCTCACGGCCGAGCTGATCACGCCGAGGAACACGCCCTCGAAGGCCGCGTAGGCCAGGATCAGCGCGGGGACCGGCTTCCGCTTGAAGCTCTGCACCATCGCCAGGACGAAGGCCACGAGGGCCGCGCCGATCGCGATGCCGTACGACTTGTTGACGTTGGCCGGGTCGACCGGGAGGAGGACCCAGGACAGGACGGCCGTCAGGATGACGGTGCCCAGCGTCATGGCCGTGCGGCTCACGACGTCGTCGATGGTCATCACGCTGCCGCGGGCGGGCGCGGCCGGCATGCCGGTCTGCGGGTCCACGGCGTACGGGTTGGTCGCGTACGGGTTGGTCGCGGTCCCGGCCTGCACCTGCTGCGCGTCGAAACCCGCGTAGCCGTTGTCGCGGCTGAACCCCCGTCGCGAGAAGACCGGGTTGCTGCTCCTCATCCTTCACTCCTCCGTGGCCACCGTGCGCGGCCTTGCGTTCAACAGTAATGCGTTAGCAAAGAATCCACCCTACTGCTCAGGGAGGATCTTTTCACCGGCTCGTACGACCGGCCACGGGAAGGGCGGGCGGGGGGCGGTGAGGCCCGTGACCCGGAGGCCCTCGGCCCGCGGATCAGAACACTTCCCTGTAGGCGGGGACGCCCGGGTAGTCCTGGCGGAGGGTGTAGCGGCCGTTCAGCGGCTTGGCGGGGTCGCCGGTGGCGCGGTAGAGGTAGTCCGCCTTGCCGTTGGAGGCGAACAGGTCCGGCCGTCCGTTGCGGTCGCCGTCGCCGATGCCCACCACGTGCGGGAGGCCACCCCAGCCCGCCTCCACCTTCACGCGGGGCGCGAAGGTGCCGTCGCCCCTGCCCTCCATGGACCACAGCACGCCGGCGGTGTCCCTGGCCAGCAGGTCGCCCGCCTTGGTGCCCACGATGTCCCCGACGGAAAGGATCTTGTTGTAACCCTGCCAGCCCGCGCCCGCCTTCTTGCGAGGCAGGTACGGGGTCTTCCAGGAACCCGTGCCCCGGTAGAGCCACATCACCCCGGCGGCGTCGGCGGCCAGGAGGTCCGGCTTGCCGTCGTTCGTGACGTCGCCGAGGGCGGTGAGCTGCTTGTAGACCTGCCAGCCCGCACCCACCTTGATCCGGGTGTCGAAGGTGCCGTCGCCCTTGCCGAGGTGGAGCCAGAGCACGCCCGCCTTGTCCCGGGAGACGAGGTCGCCCGCCGCCCCGCCGGCGGCGTTGCCCGCCGCCGCGATCCTGTCGTACCCGGACCAGTCGCCGGGGACCTGCTTGCGCTCGCGGAACTCGCCCGTGGGGAAGATCGTGCGCCCGCTCGGGTTCCACGCCGAGTCGTACAGCCATACCTTGCCCGCCGCGTCGCGGTCCAGGAGGTCCGGCGAACCGTTGCTCGTGTAGTCGTGGGGGTGGGACTTCCGGGTCACCTGGAAGGCACCGGTAACGGTGGCCGCCGGGCCGAGCCCGTTGCGGGGCGTGAAGACCGCCTTCCACGTGTAGTCACCGGCGGGGGCGGACAGCGGCCGCCCCGGAGTGGCGAGGGTCCGGTTCCAGTCCAGCGCCATCCATCCCGATCCGGCGGCCGGGTTCTGCGCGGGCGGCACGTTCCAGGTACCGGTCTGCTTGGTGGCGACGTGAGTGATCGTGACGGTCATCTGGACGTTCTGCCGGGAGAGCCGCCAGCGCATTCGGTGGGCGCGGTCGTCGAGGGCGACCGTCTTCTCCACGTCCGTCTCCTGAACGGCCACGACGGTGGGCTCACCGGTGGAGGCGACGAGGGCCGCCACCGGCACCCCGCCGGCACCGGCCGAGATCCGGTACAGCCCCTCGCCGGAGGCGAGGGTGCCGCCGCGGACCAGCAGGGCCCCGTCCGGGGTCTGGGCGAGCGAGGACGCGTGGTCGAGGAGCTTGCGGGCGGTGCCACCGTCCGGCGGAACCGTCTTGAGGGCCAGGTCCTCCTTGGCGGTGCCTTGGTGGGAGGCCCGGATCGGGCCACGGACCAGTTGACCGCCGACCAGTCCGATGCCGAGGCGCGCGTACTCCGCCGTCGGGACCGACGTCTCCGTCTCCTTGCCGGTTCGAAGGTCGATGCTCGTCAGCAGGGAGTGCTCCTCGCCGTCGCCCTGATGGACCACGACGAGCCGCTCGGTGGACAGGGCGATCCCGTGGACGTCGTGCGCGTGCACGACCGCACCCGGAACCCGGGCGCCCTCGGCGAGGTCGATCAGCGTGTAGCTGCTGCGCTCATCGTCCGGACCGGCGTAGCTCACGAGGGCCCGGCCGGGGATCGCCCGCACGAGGGAGTACCGGTCCGTGTCCCCCGAGAACCCGGCCACCCGGCGGGCCGGTGCTCCGGCGCCCGAGCCGTCGAGGAGGTACAGCGCGCCCTCCCGCTCCGCGAGCAGCGTGCGGCCGACGGTGCCGAGGTACTCGTACCCCGCCAGGTCGACCCGGGTAATCCGGCCCGTGCGGGTGTCGGTGAGGGTGACGGAGGTGGTCGTGCCCAGGCCCTCGTGCTCGGCCACAACGTCCTCGACGGCGCCGAAGTCGCGGGCGTAACCGAGGCTCGCCGGGCCGAACCGCGTCTGCGAACCGTCCGCGTACTTCGTCCAGACCCGGCCCTCGCCGTCCCGGGTGAGGAAGCCGGTGGGGCCCGCGGCGAGGACCTCCGAGCCCGGGGCGATCCGCGGCACGGCCGCGGGGGCGGGCGCGGCCGCGGGGGCCTGCGCCCCGGCGTGCGCGGGCGGCGCGGCCGCGAAGGCGGGCGCCGCGAGCGGGCTCGCGCCCGCCGCCAGGGCGACCGCCACGGCCGGGCCGAGCAGACGTCCGGAGAACCGGAACTGGTGCATGAGGTTTCCTCCCGTTGGTTCGTGCACCTGATCGACACCCGGAGCGGGCGGATGGTTGTACACGGGAGGCGGGGAAGGTGCGGGGAGGACCGCGGAAGGGGCGCGGGTCACGCCGGCGGACCCCGCGCGACCTGCGCGGGAGGAGCGGCGGCGGGGAGGAGCCCGCGTGCCCGGAGCCGGACTCGAACCGGCACGGCCTGAGGCCAGCGAGGTTTAAGCTCGCCGTGTCTGCATTCCACCATCCGGGCGGGGCGGGCGGCTCCGCGGAAATCCTTGAACCCAGGGGTGAGCCTAACCGGAATCCGACATCCGAAGAGTGATCTTCTTTCCGATGTTGTCTGATTTTATTGATGCTTGAGGGTGCGTCAGCACACAGAAGGCGCGGTCCGCCTCCTGCGTACCGGGAAGATCGACCCGCCGGAATGACGGGATTTCGACGGCTCCGGACCCCCCTTCCCGCGAGGCTCCCACCCCCTGTCCGCCACCCCGGGCCACCCCGCTCCCGCCGGGTCCTCCCCCTGCTCCCGATGGAGCCGCTTGTCATACCAGAGGAGGAGGGGGGCCTCCCCCGGTCAGACTCCAGTGGGCCCGCAAGACCCGCACGACGACGGATCCGCCGAAGTAAGCGGCGGGTGAGGATGGAGAACGTCCCGCAGTCCGTGACCGTCCCGCAGGAGTCTCCCGTGACCACCATGAACCACGCCCCCCAGCGCACCGCCCTGGTGGCCGCCCGCGCCACCCAGCTGTCCAAGGTGTACGGCGAGGGCGAGACGCAGGTGGTCGCGCTGGACAACGTCTCCGTGGACTTCGCCCAGGGCCAGTTCACCGCGATCATGGGCCCCTCGGGCTCCGGCAAGTCCACGCTCATGCACTGCGTGGCCGGCCTGGACACCTTCTCCAGCGGCTCGGTGCGGATCGGCGAGACCGAGCTGGGCAGCCTCAAGGACAAGCAGCTCACCCAGCTCCGCCGGGACAAGATCGGCTTCATCTTCCAGGCGTTCAACCTGCTGCCCACGCTGACCGCCCTGGAGAACATCACGCTCCCCATGGACATCGCGGGCCGCAAGCCCGACAAGCGGTGGATGGAGCAGGTCATCGAGATGGTCGGCCTCTCCGGCCGGCTGAGCCACCGCCCCACCCAGCTGTCCGGCGGCCAGCAGCAGCGCGTGGCCGTGGCCCGCGCCCTGGCCTCCAAGCCCGAGATCATCTTCGGTGACGAGCCCACCGGAAACCTGGACTCGCGCTCCGGCGCCGAGGTCCTCGGCTTCCTGCGCAACTCCGTCCGCGAGCTGGGCCAGACCGTCGTCATGGTCACCCACGACCCGGTCGCCGCCTCCTACGCCGACCGCGTCATCTTCCTCGCCGACGGCCGCATCGTCGACGAGATGCACCGCCCCACCGCCGACGGCGTGCTCGACCGCATGAAGGCCTTCGACGCCAAGGGCCGCACCAGCTGAGGCGCTCCACCCGCCCCTGACCCGGCCCTCCCTCGACCTCCTGGAATCGCCACCATGTTCCGTACCGCCCTGCGCAACATCCTCGCGCACAAGGCGAGGCTGCTGATGACGGTCCTCGCCGTCATGCTCGGCGTCGCCTTCGTCTCCGGCACGCTCGTCTTCACCGACACCCTCGGCAAGGCCCTCAGCGGGCAGTCCGCCAAGAGCTACGACAACGTCGCCGTGTCCGTCACGCACTACGGCGGCGGCAGCCGCTCCGCGGACGGCACCAAGAGCGCCCCCGGCATCAGCAAGAAGCAGGCGGACCAGATCGCCGCCCTGCCCGGCGTGACCGGCGTCTCCGGCCGCGTCGACGGCTTCGCCGGCGTCGCCGACGCCAAGGGCAAGCTGATCGGCAATGGTTGGGCCAACCGCGGCTCCAACTTCGCCCCCGGCAAGGACGGCAAGGACCCGCACTACGCCTTCACCGACGGCTCCGGCCCGGTCCGCGCCGACCAGGTCGCCCTCGACGAGGAGACCGCCTCCAAGGGCGGCTACAAGCCCGGCGACCGCGTCCGCGTCGCCACCAACGGCCCGGTGAAGGAGTACTCCCTCTCCGGCGTGTTCACCACCGACGACGGCCAGGTCAACGCGGGCGGCAGCCTCGTCCTGTTCGACACCCCGGTGGCCCAGAAGCTCTACCTCAAGCCCGGCTACTTCTCCGAGCTGTCCGTGGCCGCCTCCCCGAGCACCAAGGCCGACGCCCTGCTCGCCCAGGTCAAGCCGCTGGTCGGCGACGAGGCCACCGCCGAGACCGGCGCCGCGCTCGCCGAGCGCAACGCCAAGGACATCGAAGCGGGCATGAGCGGCATGAACCAGGTGCTGCTGGCCTTCGCCGGCATCGCCCTGTTCGTCGGCGTCTTCCTCATCTACAACACCTTCACCATGCTGGTCGCCCAGCGCACCAAGGAACTGGCCCTGCTGCGCGCCGTCGGCGCCTCCCGCCGCCAGGTCAAGCGCTCGGTCCTCGCCGAGGCCTTCACCGTCGGCGTCATCTCCTCCGCCATCGGCCTGGTGGCCGGCATCGGCCTCGCCGTCGGCCTGCGCTCCCTGATGGGCACCTTCGGCGCCAAGATCCCCGACGGCCCGCTGGTCATCGCCCCGAGCACCATCGGCATCGCCCTCGTCATCGGCATCCTGGTGACGATGCTCGCCGCCTGGCTGCCGGCCCGCCGCACCGCGAAGATCGCCCCGGTCGCCGCCATGGGCAGCGCCCACCTGCCGGCCACCGCCAAGTCCCTGGTGCTGCGCAACAGCATCGGCGCGGTCCTCTTCCTCATCGGCCTGGGCCTCGTGGTCGCCGGTGCCGCCGCCGGCTCGGACGGACGCATGCTCATCGCGGGCGGCGCCTTCTTCGCCCTGGTCGGCATCATCGTCCTCATCCCGATGCTGTCCCGGCCCTTCATCGCCGCCGTCCGCCCGCTGCTCCAGAAGGTGTTCGGCACCGCCGGCAAGCTGGCCGCGCAGAACGCCGTCCGCAACCCGCGCCGCACCGGCGTCACCGCCGCCTCCCTGGCCATCGGCCTGACGCTGGTCACCGGTCTCACCGTGCTCGGCGTGACCGTGGGCAAGGCCGTGGACCGCATGACCACCGACGTGGTCCGCGCCGACTACATGCTGACCATGGCCAGCGGCGACAGCCTCGACAAGTCCGTGCTGCCCGCCCTGGAGAAGACCCCCGGGATCACCGCCCTCAGCCCGCAGCAGGCCGGCTACTTCAAGACCTCCGACGGCCTGTACCACGCCGCCAGCGGCGTCAACCCGCAGGGCATCGACCAGCTCCTGAAGCTGAAGGTCCTCAGCGGCTCCACCGCCTCCCTCGCCGAGGGCAAGGTCGCGGTCGACGAGAAGACCGCCGAGAAGCAGAAGCTCTCCGTGGGCAAGTCCGTCGAGGCCACCTTCGACGACGGCAAGAAGGCCACCCTGACGGTCGGCGCGGTCTACGAGGCCAACGAGTTCGTCTCCCCGTACGTCCTCGACGCCAAGATCCTGGACGCGCACGCCGACGGCGAGCGCTCCGACATCCGCCAGGTCTTCGTCAAGACGGAGGGCGGCGAGTCCGCCGCCAACGAGCAGAAGATCGTGGACGCCCTCGGCAGCAACCCGGCCATCAGCGTCCAGGACCAGACCGACATCCGGAACACCTTCGGCGGCATCATCAGCATGATGCTCAACATCATGTACGGCCTGCTCGGCATGGCCCTGCTGATCGCCATCCTCGGCGTCATCAACACCCTCGCCATGTCGGTGTTCGAGCGCCAGCAGGAGATCGGCATGCTCCGCGCCATCGGCCTGGACCGCGGTCGCGTCAAGAACATGGTCCGCCTGGAGGCCGTGGTCATCTCCCTCTTCGGCGCCGTCCTCGGCGTCGGCCTGGGCACCTTCCTCGCCTGGGCGATCGGCCAGACCATCAAGGGCGTCATCCCCAACTACGAGCTGGTGATCCCCTTCGACCGGATCGGCGTCTTCCTCGTACTGGCCGCCCTGGTCGGCGTCCTGGCGGCCATGTGGCCCGCCCGCAGCGCCGCCAAGCTGAACATGCTCACCGCCATCAAGACGGAGTAGCACGGCCCGGCCCCCACCCGGGGGCCGCACCGGGACGAGGACGGGGAAGGGCCCCGCGGCGCGTGCGGCCGCGGGGCCCTTCCGCACTCCCGCTCCCGGCCCGGCTCCCGGCGGCTCAGACCGCCGGCCAGGTGCGGGCCCGCAGCGGCATCCCGGAGGCACCGCCCGTCCCGGGCCGCACCGCCAGCACCTGGTTGACCCCCAGCCGTCCGTGCTCGAAGCCCAGCGCCGAGGCCGCCATGTACAGCCGCCAGACCCGGGCCCGACCCTCCGAGGTCAGGCGGACGGCCTCGTCCCAGTGCTCCTCCAGCCGGGTCACCCAGGCCCGCAGGGTGAGGGCGTAGTGCTCGCGCAGCGCCTCCACGTCCCGCACCTCGAACCCGGCCCGCTCCAGCTCCCCCACCGTGCTGCCCACCGGGGACAGCTCCCCGTCGGGGAAGACGTAGGCGTCGATGAACTCGTCGATGCGGTAAGCCGATTCGTCGGGCTCCGGGGGCCGGCCGATCTGGTGGTTCAACAGCCGCCCGCCCGGCTCCAAGAGCCCGAACAGCACCCCGGCGTACTCGCGGTACCGCTCCGAGCCCACGTGCTCGGCCATCCCGATGGAGGAAACGGCCGTGTACGGACCGTCCCTGACGTCCCGGTAGTCCTGCACCCGGATCTCCACCAGCTCCGCCAGACCCTCCTCCACGACCCGCTTGCGGGCGTAGGCGGCCTGCTCCCGGGACAGGGTGACCCCGGTGACCCGGGCCCCGTACTCCCGGGCCGCGTGCAGGGCCATGGAGCCCCAGCCGCAGCCCACGTCCAGGAGCCGGTCCCCGGGCTTCAGGGCCAGCTTCCGGCAGACCAGGTCGAGCTTGTCCCGCTGGGCCTGCTCCAGGGTGCCGCCCTGGCTCCAGTAGGCGCAGGAGTACACCATGGACGGGCCCAGGACCCGCTCGTAGAACTCGTTGCCCACGTCGTAGTGGTGGCTGATCGCCTGCCGGTCGGTCCCGCGGGTGTGCAGCGGCCCGCGGCGGCGCGCCGCCCGCGGCACCTCCTCCGGCGGGGGCGCCGGCTGCGGCCACGGACCGGCCAGCCGCACCAGGTCCCCCAGCGCGGCCCGGACCGCCGGGTCCCGCAGCCGGGTCCGGGCCGCCGGCGCGTCCTCGGACTCCTCGCGCTCCCAGAGCACCCCGGCCAGTTCCGTGAGCAGGCCGTACAGGTCCCCGTCCGCGTCCAGCTCACCGGCCACCCAGCCGCGGGCCAGCCCCAGCTCGCCGGGCTGCCACAACAGGCGCCGCAGGGCCCGGCGGTGACGGACCACCAGCACCGGGGCCCCGGAGGGACCGGCCTCGCTGCCGTCCCAGGCCCGGATCCGGAAGCTGAGGGGGGCGCCGAGCAGGCTCTCGGCCATCGCGGCGAGCCGCGGAGCGGCGTCGGGCATGACGAACACCTCCAGAGGGTTCCAGGCAACCGGACTACCCCGCTGCCCGACCAGGTAAGCAGCGCCCGGTCACCCCCGGGTAACACCCTGACCGGCGGTTACCCCCGTCCGGCGGAACATCCCGGCCCGCCCCGCCGCCGCTCCCCCGCACCCCGCGGAAACCCCGAAGGGGCCGCTCGCACCACGGATGGCGAGCGGCCCCTTCGGGGTCGTGCGGGTACTTCTCGGCGTCAGGACGCCTTGGCCTTCTCGGTCTTCTCCACGGGGGCCGCGGCGACCGGGGCGGGCTTGGCGGCCTCGTAGAACTCCTCGCGGGGGGTCTCCAGCGCGCCGAGGGAGACGACCTCGCGCTTGAGGAACATGCTGAGGGTCCAGTCGGCGAAGACGCGGATCTTGCGGTTCCAGGTCGGCATGGCCATGCCGTGGTAGCCACGGTGCATGTACCAGGCGAGCCGGCCCTTGAGCTTGATCTTCATCTTGCCCATGACGATCATCGCGACGCCCTTGTGCAGGCCGAGGCCCGCCACAGCACCCTTGTTGGAGTGGCTGTACTCCTTCTGCGGGAAGCCCCGCATGCCGGAGACGACGTTGTCGCCGAGGACCTTCGCCTGACGCAGCGCGTGCTGGGCGTTCGGCGGGCACCAGGCGTTCTCGACACCGGCGCGGCGGGAGGCCATGTCCGGGACCTGGGCGTTGTCGCCCGCGGCCCAGATGTAGTCCGTGCCCTGCACCTGGAGGGTGGCGGCGGTGTCCACGTGACCGCGGGGGCCGAGCGGCAGGCCGTAGCGGGCCAGCGCCGGGTTCGGCTTCACACCGGCGGTCCACACGATGGTGTTGGACTCGACCTCGAGGCCGTTCTTGAGGACCACGTTGCCGTCGACGCAGGAGTCCATGGAGGTACCGAGGTAGATCTCGATGCCGCGGGACTCCAGGTGCTCCTTGCCCCAGGTGCCCAGCTTCGGGCCGACCTCGGGAAGGATCTTGTCGGCCGCGTCGACCAGGATGAAGCGCATGTCCTCGCGCTTCACGTTGGTGTAGTACTTCGCGGCGTCGCGGGCCATGTCCTCGACCTCACCGATGGTCTCCGCACCGGCGAAGCCGCCGCCGACGAAGACGAAGGTGAGGGCCTTGCGGCGGACGTCCTCGTCCTGCGTGGACTCGGCCTTGTCCAGCTGCTCCAGGACGTGGTTGCGCAGGCCGATGCCCTCCTCGACGCCCTTCATGCCGATGCCCTGCTCGGCGAGGCCGGGGATCGGGAAGGTGCGGGAGATGGCGCCGAGCGCGATCACCAGGTAGTCGAAGGGCAGCTCGTACGCCTCGCCGACGAGCGGCGCGACGACGGCGACCTTGCGGTCCTGGTCGATGGTGGTGACCCGGCCGGTGAGGACCTCAGCCTTGGGCAGCACGCGTCGCAGCGGGACGACGACGTGCCGAGGCGAGATGCTGCCTGCGGCCACTTCGGGGAGGAAGGGCTGGTACGTCATGTACGACCGGGGGTCGACGACCGTGACGGTCGCCTCGCCGTAGCGCATCTTCTTCATGATGCGCTTGGCCGCGTACAGACCGACGTACCCACCGCCTACTACGAGGATCCTGGGACGCTCCGTGGTGCTCATGCCATTGAGTATCCAGCACCCGGTTGAGGGGCGCTCGTGAGCCCCTTCACAAGAACCCGGGTACCCTCTGCTACACTGCGCGGCCCGCGTGACGCAGGTCATGGCGCACAACGGGAACCAGAGGGTCCGGCGGGACGTTGGAGACCCCATCTGATCAGGCCATCAGCCCTTCGGGCGGCCTGATCCACCCCGGTCGCCCCTCCCTACGACACGGAACCCGTAGCACCGGTCGATCGCACCAATGAGGGCCCCGGGCTACGAAAGAGCCCCCGAATCGGGCTCCGAACAAGCTTTCCTTGGGCCGACGGGCCCTTTTTCCTTGTGAAGAACTTCACGAAGTTCATGGGGACGGCGGCCCGAAAGTCCCTCTGACATGCCCCTGACGGCCCCCGGAACGTTCCATTCCGCCGCTCCGGAGGCCCTGGGCACACCCCACGCGGCTACGCCACGGACCAGGCGATGCCGTCGAGGATGTCGTGCTCGGAGACGACCACCTCGCGGGCGCCGGTGCGCTCCATGATCGCCAGGAGGACCAGCGTGCCCGCCGCGATCACGTCGGTGCGGCCCGGGTGCATGACCCCGATCGCCGACCGCTCGGCGTGGGTGGAGGACACCAGCCGCTCGGTGATCGCCTTCACCCGCTCGTAGGAGACGCGGGTGTGGTGGATGGCCTTGGTGTCGTACGCGGGCAGGTCCAGCGCGATCCCCGCGACGGTGGTCACCGAACCGGCCAGGCCCACCAGGGTCCGCGCCTCGGACAGCGGCACGGTCTCCTCGGCCAGGTCCAGGGCCGCCTCGATGTCGGCGCGGATCGCGGCCAGCTGCTCGGCGCTCGGCGGGTCCGTGACCACCCCGTCCACCACCAGGTGCCGCTCGGTCATCCGCACGCAGCCGATGTCCACCGAGCGGGCCGCGCGGACCCGGTCGTCACCGACCACGAACTCGGTCGAGCCGCCGCCGATGTCCACGACCAGGAACGGCCGCTCCAGGTGGGCCGCCCCGGTCAGCTCGCGGGTGGCACCGGTGAAGGAGAACTCGGCCTCCTGCGCCCCGGTGATCACCTCGGGCTCCACGCCCAGGATGTCGAGCACACCCGCGACGAACTCGTCGCGGTTCTCCGCGTCCCGGGAGGCGGAGGTCGCCACGAAGCGGATCCGCTCGGCACCCAGCTCCTTGATCACGGCCGCGTACTCCCGGCAGGCCGCGAAGGTGCGCTCCAGGGCCTCGGGGGCCAGCCGTCCGGTCCGGTCCACGCCCTGCCCGAGCCGGACGATGGTCATCCGGCGGTCCAGCTCGACCAGCTCGCCGGTGGCCGGGTCGCAGTCGGCGACCAGCAGTCGGATGGAGTTCGTGCCGCAGTCGACGGCCGCTACCCGGGTCATTCGGACTCCTTCTCCTTGTGCTCTCCGCACGGGGTGACGCAGGGGCCCTTGGCCCACCACTCGGGCAGCAGGGCCAGGGCCTCGTCACCGAAGGGGTTCACGCCGGGCCCCGCCACCAGCGAGTGCCCGACGAGCACGTGCAGGCACTTGACCCGGTCGGGCATTCCCCCGGCGCTCGGGAAGCCGGCCAGCACCTCGATGGCGTCGCGGCGGGCGATGTAGTCCTCGTGCGCGGCCCGGTAGGCGGCGGCCAGCTCCGGGTCGGTGGAGAGCCGGTCCTGCATCTCCTTCATCAGCCCCGAGCCCTCCAGGGTGCCGATGGCACCGGCCGCGCGGGGGCAGGTCAGGTAGTAGGTGGTCGGGAACGGCGTGCCGTCCGGGAGCCGCGGGGCCGTCTCGACCACGTCCGGCTGCCCGCAGGGGCAGCGGTGCGCGATGGCCCGGAGCCCGCGCGGCGGGCGGCCCAGCTGCTGCTCGAACGCTTCGATGTCGGCGGCCGTGGGCTCGGTGCGGTCGGTCTGGGGCGGGGGCGTTTCCATACCTGCTGTGAAGTCTCTTCGCTCGGAGTCGGGATGGGGAGGGTGGGCGCGACCGGCCGCGGCCCGCGGCGCGGGGCGGTCGGGCGGGCCCGTCAGTCCTCGGGGCGGTCGGCCTTGTCCACGCCGTCCCAGACGTTGGAGTACCACGGCCGGTCGGCCGCGCCCTCCTCGGCACGGCGCCGCTCCTGCTCCGCCGCCTCGGGATCGATCATGGTGTAGCCGGTCTCCCCGGGCCGCACGTAGTGCAGGTGCGCGCGCGCCTGCTGCTCCACGTAGGCCGGGTCCTGCCAGCGCGCCTTCTCGTCGCGCAGCTCTTCCAGGTACTGGCGCGCCCGGTCGGCGTCCCGCTGCTGCTCGGCGATGTCCGAGCGCTGGGAGACGTACTGCCGCATCGGGTAGGCGAGCGCGACGATCAGGGTGCAGAGCACGAGGGCGAGCAGGGCCGCGCGGCCGGTCAGCCTGGAGCGCCGGACCTGACGGCGCGTCTGGGAGCGGTAGACGTGGGCGGCGGTCCGCTCACCGAGCTGCCTGAGCCTGGTCGCGGTGGAGAACCGGTCCCGGTTCCCGGCCATGTGCCCGCCTCCCTCTCTCACCACGCGTACGTCCACGCACGTGCGTCCCCGCACACGGTACGGGACCGAGTGCGGGGACGCTCCGCTTCGCTGCGCCTTTGCTCCTCATTGGGTCATTCGGATGCAAAGGAGGGCTTGCGCCCGGTGCGGGTGATCAGCCCTTGAAGCGCGGGAAGGCGCTGCGGCCGGCGTAGACCGCGGCGTCGTCGAGGATCTCCTCGATGCGCAGGAGCTGGTTGTACTTGGCGACGCGGTCCGAACGGGCCGGGGCACCGGTCTTGATCTGGCCGCAGTTCACGGCGACGGCGAGGTCGGCGATGGTGACGTCCTCGGTCTCGCCGGAGCGGTGCGACATCATGCACTTGAAGCCGTTGCGCTGGGCCATCTCGACGGCGTCGAGGGTCTCGGTCAGGGAACCGATCTGGTTCACCTTGACGAGCAGGGCGTTCGCGGAGCCCTCCTCGATGCCGCGGGCCAGGCGCTCCGGGTTGGTGACGAAGAGGTCGTCGCCGACGATCTGCACCTTGGCGCCGAGCTTGTCGGTGATGACCTTCCAGCCGGCCCAGTCGTCCTCGAAGAGCGGGTCCTCGATGGAGACGAGCGGGTAGGCCTCGACGAGCTCCGCGTAGTACTCGGTCATCTCGGCGGCCGAGCGGGACTGGCCCTCGAACTCGTACTTGCCGTCCTTGTAGAACTCGGACGCGGCGACGTCGAGCGCGAGCGCGATGTCCTTGCCCGGGACATAGCCGGCCTGCTTGATGGCCTCGACGATGAGGTCGAGGGCGGCGCGGTTGGACTCCAGGTTCGGGGCGAAGCCGCCCTCGTCGCCCAGGCCGGTGGAGAGGCCCTTGGTGTGGAGGACCTTCTTGAGGGTGTGGTAGACCTCGGCACCCCAGCGGAGGGCCTCGGAGAAGGACTCCGCGCCGATCGGGGCGATCATGAACTCCTGGATGTCCACGTTGGAGTCGGCGTGCGACCCACCGTTGAGGATGTTCATCATCGGAACGGGCAGCAGGTGCGCGTTCGGGCCGCCGAGGTAGCGGAACAGCGGGAGGTCGCTGGCCTCGGAGGCGGCGTGGGCCACGGCCAGGGAGACGCCGAGGATGGCGTTGGCGCCGAGGGAGCCCTTGTTGTCGGTGGCGTCCAGGTCGAACATGGCCTGGTCGATCAGGCGCTGCTCGGTGGCGTCGTAGCCGACGAGCTCCGGGCCGATCTGCTCGATGACGGCGAGGACGGCCTTCTCGACACCCTTGCCGAGGTAACGGTTGGGGTCCCCGTCACGGAGCTCGATGGCCTCGAAGGCACCGGTGGAGGCACCGGACGGAACGGCAGCACGGCCGGTGCTGCCGTCGTCGAGGCCCACCTCGACCTCGACCGTGGGGTTGCCTCGGGAGTCCAGGATTTCCCGGGCTACGACGACGTCGATGGACGGCACGAGCATCTCCTTCTGGGATGTGACGCTGGGTGTGCGGTGGGCGCGGGCCGTGCGGTGGCCCCCGCCGGTCTAGAGCCTAACCGGCCCGGGGCGGTCGGCCGGCCGACCGACCGGGTCCTGGGACGAAAAAGGGGCCGAATACCCCTGTTACGGGACATAGGTCTCTTGATCAGCGGGGTTTCCGGTCCCTCCGCGGGCCCTCCGTCCCCGCCTGACACGACAGCACCTCCGCCCAACATGGCGCCGAGCTCGATCGGCACGCCGACCAGGGAGCCGTACTCGGTCCACGAGCCGTCGGAGTT
>NZ_JBEOSD010000150.1:0-20631 GCF_040302735.1 Streptomyces sp. NPDC097619
GCGGACCAGGTGCGCGAGGGAGTCGGCCAGCCAGTCCAGCTACTCGGCGTGGGTGGGCAGGAGGGCGCAGCGGACCAGGCCGTCCGCACGGCACCGTGCGGACGCTCCGGACCACCGCGGCGGACGGCGTCCCGGAGACCGGGCCCCGTCCGCCGCGGAGCGTCAGACCAGGCCGTCCTTCTCCAGGCCCGTGCAGCAGGTGTCCGTGATGAGGCGGGTCACCACGTAGGGGTCCACGTTGGCGTTCGGACGGCGGTCCTCGATGTAGCCCTTGCCGTCCCGCTCCACCTGCCACGGGATGCGCACCGAGGCGCCGCGGTCGGAGACCCCGTAGCTGAACTCGTTCCAGGGGGCCGTCTCGTGCAGACCCGTCAGGCGCTCGTCGATGCCGGCGCCGTAGTTCTTCACGTGGTCCAGCGGCTTGCTGCCCTCGCCCAGCGCCTCACAGGCCGAGACGATCGCCCGGTAGTCCTCGCGCATGGCCTTCGTGGAGAAGTTCGTGTGCGCGCCGGCACCGTTCCAGTCGCCCTTCACCGGCTTCGGGTCGAGGGTCGCCGACACGTCGAACTCCTCGGCCGTGCGGTACAGCAGCCACCGGGCCACCCACAGCTGGTCGGCGACCTCCAGCGGGCTCAGCGGGCCCACCTGGAACTCCCACTGACCCGGCATGACCTCGGCGTTGATCCCGGAGATCTCCAGGCCCGCCGCCAGACAGTGGTCGAGGTGCTTCTCCACGATCTCGCGTCCGAAGATCTCGTCGGAGCCCACCCCGCAGTAGTAGCCGCCCTGCGCCGCCGGGAAGCCGCCGACCGGGAAGCCCAGCGGGCGGGCGCCGTCGAAGAAGGTGTACTCCTGCTCGATGCCGAAGATCGGCTCCTGCCCCGCGAACTTCTCCGCCACCGGACGCAGCAGCGCCCGGGTGTTGGAGGAGTGCGGGGTCATGTCGATGTCCAGCACCTCGCACAGGACCAGCAGGTCGTCGCCGCCGCGGATCGGGTCCGGGCAGGAGAACACGGGCTGGAGCACCCGGTCGGAGGCGTGGCCCTCGGCCTGGTTGGTGCTGGAGCCGTCGAAGCCCCACACCGGCAGGGACTCCAGCGGGCCCGGCGCACCCGCGATGATCTTCGTCTTCGAGCGGAGCTTCGCGGTCGGCTCGGTGCCGTCGATCCAGATGTACTCAGCCTTGTAAGCCACGGGGCCCATCCTTCGGTGCGTCGCTCCGGCGCAGACTCGTGCGGGTGCTGCGGTGATGCCCGCAGCGTCCCAATCCGCGATTTCCCGCCCGTTGCCCGCTTGTGAATCCCGTGTTACCGAGGTTTCAGCGCCTCCCCGGCGTGATCGGAGCGGTGATGCACACTGGGCGCGTGAGCATTTCATACGACGGGAACACCGCCGCCGCGCCGCCCGGACGCCTCCCCCGGATCGGCCTCCTGGGCACCGGCCCCTGGGCCGCCCGCACCCAGGCCCCCGCCCTCGCCGCCCACCCCGGCTGCGAGTTCGCCGGGATCTGGGGCCGCCGCCCCGAGGCCGCCGCCGAGCTCGCCGCCCCCTACGGCGTCCCCGTGTACGAGGACCCCGAGAGCCTGTCCGCGGACTGCGACGCCGTCGCCTTCGCCCTCCCCCCGGACGTCCAGGCCGACCTGGCCGTGCGCGCCGCGGCGGCCGGCTGCCACCTGCTCCTCGACAAGCCCGTCGCCACCGGCACCACGGCCGCCCGCGCGGTCGCCGAGGCCGCCGCGAAGGCCGGGGTGGCCTCCGTGGTCTTCCTCACCCTCCGCTTCGCCGAACCCGCCGCCGGCTGGATCGCCGAGCAGGCCGCCACCGGCGGCTGGTTCACCGCCGACGCGCACTGGTACGGCTCCCTCTACGACCCTGACGCGCCCGCCAGTCCGTACGCCGACTCGCCCTGGCGGCGGGAGCGCGGCGGCCTCTGGGACGTGGGCCCGCACACCCTGTCCGTGCTCCTGCCGGTCCTCGGCGACGTCACCTCCGTCACCGCCGCCCGCGGCCCCGCCGGACTGGTCCACCTGCTGCTCCGCCACGAGTCGGGGGCCACCAGCACGGCCGCCCTCACCCTCGCCGCCCCCCGCGCCGCCGCCGGGGTCGGCCTCGAACTCCGCGGCACCCACGGCGTCACCACCCTGCCCGACTGGGAGGACGTGCCCGGCGCCTACGGCCGCGCCGTGGACGCCCTCCTCACCGCCGTCCGCACCGGCACCCCCGACCCCCGGGACGCCGCCTTCGGGCTCCGCCTCACCGAGATCCTCGCCGAGGCCGAGGCGGCCCTCGACTGACCGCCGGGGCCCGTCCCGCCGGGGCCGTCCGGCGGGACGGGCCACGGGCCCTACTTGATGAAGGCGTTCGCGGCCACGATGGCGATCCCGATGGCCGCGTCCGCCACCCCGATCAGCAGGGCCGAGGCGAGCCCGTAGCCCAACCGCGCCGCCACGAAGCACCCCCAGGCGAACAGCAGCGCCGTGTTCAGACCCAGCCCCAGCGAGGTCACCGACTCCTGGTCCCACCCCCAGACGCCGGCCGCGAACAGCAGCAGCGCCGTCGGCAGGGCCGCCGCCACCAGCGGCCACTCGTCCACCAACGCCAGCCACAGCAGCCGCCACCGGTGCCCCGCCGAGCCCCGCTGGTGGGTGGCCATGTGGTGGGCGTACCCGTGCGCCAGCCCGGCCGCCGCCGCCGTCACCAGCACCCAGGTGCCGTCGTAGTACGGGGCGAACTCCTCGCCCTTGCGCTGGAGGGCCGCCAACAGGGCCCCCGCCAGCACCGTCCCGTACACGCCGCCGAACATCCAGTCCGCACCGCGCCGTTCCCCCGGCGGATGCCCGTGCGCGTGACCGTGCGCGTGCCCGGGAGGCTGTCCGTGTCCGTGGTCGGGGACCGGTCCGGACGGGCCGGGTTCCGCGTGCTCGGTCAACCGGGTTCCTCCGCCTCCGCAACGGCCCCCCGCGACCCGGCCACCGTACGAGACGCCGCTCCCGCCCGGCCCCGGACACGCCCGGCCCGTCCGGACCGCCCTTCAGGAACCGGCGGTCAGCTCCGCCACCACCCCGCCCAACACTTCCAGCGCCCGCCCGAACGACCGCTCCGGAGCCGCCGCGTACCCCACGACCAGCCCCTCCCGCGGCGCACCGGACGCCGCCGGGTGCCGGTACCCCGACAGCCCGTCCAGCCCCAACCCCGCCGCGCCCGCCGCCCGCACCGCCGCCGCCTCCGTGCCCGGCGGCAGCTCCAGCACCGCGTGCAGCCCCGCCGCGATCCCCGTCACCCGTACCGCCGGGGCCCGCTCCGCCAGGACCGCCACGAGCCGGTCCCGCCGCTCCCGGTACACCTGCCGCATCCGCCGCACGTGCCGGTCGTACGCCCCGCAGCCCAGGAACTCCGCCAACGCCAGCTGGTCCAGGGCGCTCGCCCAGGACTCCCGCGCCCCCTTCGCCGCCAACACCCCGTCCACCAGGGCGTCCGGCAGCACCAGCCATCCCAGCCGCACCGCGGGCGACAGGCTCTTGCTCACCGAACCCGCGTACACCACCCGCTCGGGATCCAGCCCCTGCACCGCCCCGACCGGCTTGCGGTCGTACCGGAACTCCCCGTCGTAGTCGTCCTCCACCAGCACCGCGTCCCGGGACCGCGCCCAGGCCACCGCGGCCGACCGGCGCGCGGGCAGCAGCGGACCGCCGGTGGGGAACTGGTGGGCCGGCGTCAGCAGCGCCGTGCGCACCGTCGCCGGCAGCCCGGCCAGTTCCGCGGTGCGCGCGCCCTCGGCGTCCACGGACAGCGGGTACGGGCGGACCCCGGCGGCGTCGAGGATCCCGCGGTGGAAGTCCAGCCCGTACTCCTCCACGGCCCAGCCGTCCGGCCGCAGTCCGGCCAGCAGCCGCAGCCCGTTCGCGAAACCGGAGCAGACCACGATCCGCTCCGGATCGGCCCGCACCCCGCGGGCCCGCGCCAGGTACTCGGCCAGGGCCAGCCGCAGTTCGGGGCGGCCCCGCGGGTCCCCGGGTCCGAAGGCGTCCACCGGGGCCGCCGCCAGCGCCCGGCGGGCCGCGGAGGCCCAGGCCGTGCGCGGGAAGGAGGCCGGGTCCGGGGCGCCCTGCACCAGGTCGAAGCGGGGGGCGGGCGTCGGGGCCGCGCCGGGCCGCCGGACGGGCGCGGCGGCGGGCGGCGGCGCCACCCGCTCGGCCACCCGCGTGCCCGAGCCCTGCCGGGCCGTGAACCAGCCCTCCGCCACCAGCTCCGCGTAGGCGTCCGCGACCACGTTCCGGGCGATGCCGAGGTCGGCGGCCAGGCTGCGGTAGGGCGGGAGCCGGGTGCCGCCCGGCAGTCGGCCGCCGCGCACCGCCTCCCGGAGCGCCCGCGTCAGCACCGTCCGTCTGCTGCCGGTGCCCGCCAGTTCCAGGTGCAGATCGCTGCCGAGGACCGAGGTGACGGCGGGTGCCGCGTCAGGGTCCGTTGTCTGTGCCTCCGGTACGTTCCCCACACCCGGAACCCTAGGGCCTGTCGTCGGACTCCCGCCCGTCCCGGAGCCGCACGCGCCGGCTACGCGGAGCGGGAGAGGGCCTCCCGGACCGCCTCAGGGGTGCGCGCCGGCAGGGCGGTGCGGTCGTCAGCGGTGATGACGGGCCGGCGGGTGCAGGGCGCCGCGGCACTTCGAACGGGCGGGACCGATCCGGATCTCCATGGCCCCACGCCACCCGCCGGCCCCCTTCGCGGACCTCGTGAAGTGGCCGCTGGCCAGGGGCTTTTGTCAGTGCCCCGCAGTAAAATCGAAGCAGCAACACACCGTCCGACACCGCCCTTCGGGAGGCTGCCGATGACCGCTGCCGTATCCGTGTCCCCGCCGCAGAAGAAGGCTCTGCCGGCGGGCCTGCCCCGCGAGTGGTACGAGACGCACAACCGCCGGCTGAAGGCGATGCGCCTGGCGATCTACCTGCTGGACACCGGCACGTACGACGCCAAGCGGGCCACCAACCGCAAGATCCGCACGATGGCCGTCCGCACCGGCATCCACCGCCCGTCGAACACGACGTGCAAGCTGGTCCGCGGCTTCATAGAGTCCAGCCGGCCCTGACGACCCCGGCGCGGAGCGTACGGAAACGACGTGTGCCGCCGGCCCGTGGGGGCCGGCGGCACACGCCGTACGCTGCCCGGGACCGGGGCGGCGCGGGCCGGTGCCCACATGGCGGGGCGATCCTGCGGCGAGTGGGCCGGCCCGAGGGCATGAGGAGCGGGTCGGACCTCTCCACCTTGGCTGGATGACACAATTATGGTGTCATCTTGACATGTTGTTCCATGTGCCCACGCTCGACTCCACCGATCTGCGCGTACTCGAAGAGATCGAGACGATGCGCCACGACCTGCGCCACCATGTGCGCCCCAGCGTCCGGTGGACGAAGATGCTCCGCCGCAACTTCACGGCTCGCGCCATCGCCGGATCCAACGCGATCGAGGGCTACGCCGCCTCGGTCGACGACATCGAAGCCCTGATGGCGGGCGAGGAGCCACTGGAGACCGGCGAGGAGACGCGCCGGGAGGTCGATGGCTACCAGCGGGCCATGACCTACATCCAGCACCTCTCCGATGCCGGAGGAGAGTTCCGCTACGACCTGGGCTTGATCAACGCGATCCACTACATGATCCAGGAGCATCATCCGGAAAAGCGCCCTGGTCGGCTTCGCAAGGGTCCGGTCTACGTCACGAGCCCGGATGACTCCACCGTCTTCGACTACACCGGTCCGCATCACGACCTCATCCCCGGGCTCATGAAGGAACTGGTCGACTGGCTCAACGAAGGCGACCTCGACGCGCCGGTACCCGTCCGAGCGTCCATGGCTCACCTGAACCTCGTCAAGATCCACCCCTGGGCTGATGGCAACGGCCGCACTTCCCGCTCCCTGTCGACGTTGGTGTTCTCCCGGGAAGACCTGATGCCCCCGGAGTTCTCGTCGATCGAGGAGTGGCTGGGACGCGCGCAGAACACCTACCGGTACTACGACGTGCTCAAGGAGGTCGGCGGCGAGGTGTGGAGTCCCGAACGCGACTCGGGCCCGTGGATCAAGTTCACCCTCCGGGCACATCACATGCAGGGGCAACAGGCCAAGCGTCAGGTCGACGTCGCGAACCGGGCCTGGATCGAACTCGGCGAGGAAGTGGCTGCCGAAGGCCTGGACGAGCGGATGCTGTACGCCCTCCTGCCCGCGTTCTGGGGCGGACGCGTGCGGCGCACCCTCTACCAGCAGGACGCGGAACTGAGCCAGCAGCAGGCCATTCGTGACTTGCGTGAGATGGTGCGGCTGGAGTGGTTGGAGCCCCAGGGCCAGGCGCGTGGCCGGTACTACAGGGCAGGTACCCGCATGAAGCCGGTCCTCCACGCCGTCCGGCGGTCGACGAAGCCGCCCGTCGACCCGTACCGGAACTGACCTGCGAAGCACCCCTTTCGTGGAGGACAAGGGGCCTTCTCGCGGCCCTGCGGCAGGAAACGATGAGGCCCCGCTCCTCTGCGTGGAGAGGAGCGGGGCCTCGACCGGCACTGCCGGACGTCGTCTCCGCGTTTCACCGGGGCTTCCCCGGACCGTATGCCCCTAGGGGTGACGGGCCCGGGTCCACCTGGTTCCTAGAGGTCGAAGTAGAGCTCGAACTCGTGCGGGTGCGGGCGCAGCTGGATCGGGGCGATCTCGTGGGTGCGCTTGTAGTCGATCCAGGTCTCGATCAGGTCGGGGGTGAAGACACCGCCGGCCAGGAGGTACTCGTGATCCTCCTCCAGGGCCTTGAGCACGGCCTCCAGGCTGGTCGGGACCTGCGGCACGGCCGCGTGCTCCTCGGGGGACAGCTCGTAGAGGTCCTTGTCGATCGGCTCCATGGGCTCGATCTTGTTCTTCACGCCGTCGAGGCCCGCGAGGAGCAGCGCCGAGAAGGCGAGGTACGGGTTCGAGGACGGGTCCGGCGCGCGGAACTCGACGCGCTTGGCCTTCGGGTTCGAGCCGGTGATCGGGATGCGCATGGCGGCGGAGCGGTTGCGCTGCGAGTACACCATGTTGATCGGGGCCTCGAAGCCGGGGACCAGGCGGTGGTAGGAGTTCACCGTCGGGTTGGTGAAGGCCAGCAGCGACGGGGCGTGCTTGAGGATGCCGCCGATGTAGTAGCGGGCGGTGTCCGAGAGGCCCGCGTAGCCGGTCTCGTCGTAGAAGAGCGGCTCGCCGCCCTGCCACAGCGACTGGTGGACGTGCATGCCCGAGCCGTTGTCGCCGAAGATCGGCTTCGGCATGAAGGTCGCGGTCTTGCCGTTGCGCCAGGCGACGTTCTTCACGATGTACTTGAAGAGCATCAGGTCGTCGGCCGCGGCGAGCAGCGTGTTGAACTTGTAGTTGATCTCGGCCTGGCCGCCGGTGCCGACCTCGTGGTGCTGGCGCTCCACCTGGAGGCCCTGGGCGTCGAGCTCCAGGGAGATCTCGGCGCGGAGGTCGGCGAAGTGGTCGACCGGGGCGACCGGGAAGTACCCGCCCTTGTAGCGGACCTTGTAGCCCCGGTTGTCCTCCTCCTTGCCGGTGTTCCACGCGCCGGCCTCGGAGTCGATGTGGTAGAAGCCCTCGTTCGCGGAGGTCGCGAAGCGCACGCTGTCGAACACGTAGAACTCGGCCTCGGGGCCGAAGAACGCGGTGTCGGCGATGCCGGTGGAGGCGAGGTACGCCTCGGCCTTCTTCGCGATGTTGCGCGGGTCGCGGCTGTAGGCCTCACCCGTGATCGGGTCGTGGATGAAGAAGTTGATGTTCAGCGTCTTGTCGCGGCGGAAGGGGTCCAGGCGCGCGGTGGACAGGTCGGCGCGGAGCGCCATGTCCGACTCGTGGATGGCCTGGAAGCCGCGGATCGAGGAGCCGTCGAAGGCCAGCTCCTCGGACGGGTCGAACGCCTTGGCCGGGATGCTGAAGTGCTGCATCACACCCGGAAGGTCGCAGAAGCGGACGTCGACGAACTTGACGTCGTTGTCTGCGATGTACTTCTTGATCTCGTCGGCGTTCTGGAACATCCAACTCCTCCTACCCCCGCCCTGGGGAGAGGACGGGTTGCGTAGCTCGTGGTGCAGCCAGTGCGGTGGTGCACGCTGACCCGACCATAAGCAGACGGGATTTCTCAAGCATGACCCATTTGTTTCGCACAAGTTAACCGGGGTCGCGGCCGGCGTGCCGCGCCGCCGGGCAGGACGGGCCGGCCGGAAACCCCCTAGGGGCCCAATCGTCGCTTAAACGGGCACGGGTACCGTGGGGGCGTGGACAAGAGGCAAGCAATCGGATCCTGGCTCAGCGGGCCCAAGGCCGCGGCCGAGGACATGGGTGTCGACTTCGGGTACCCGGGCGAGCGGATGGGCCTGCCGCAGGAGGGCCCGGGTTCGGTCGCGCGGTTCGGCAGGCGGCTGGGGGCCCTGGCCATCGACTGGATCGCCTGCCAGCTCATCGCATACGGCCTGATCACGCGCGGTGACATGGGGAACGCGGGGGAGTGGACCCTCGGGGTGTTCCTCCTGATGAGCCTGCTGACCGTGGGCACGGTGGGCTCCACCCCGGGCAAGCGGCTGCTGGGCCTGCGGGTGGTCTCGGAGCAGGGCGGGCGGCTCGGTTTCGGGCGGGTGCTGGCGCGGACCCTGCTGCTGGCGCTGGTGATTCCGGCCGTGGTCTGGGACCGGGACGGCCGTGGTCTGCACGACCGGGTCGGCCGCGCGGTGCAGGTGCGCATCTGAGGTCCGGGTACGCGGCCCGGCCCCCGGATGCGCATCCGGGAACGCGGGGAGCCCGTGGGGCCCCTGAGCGCCGCGGACGGGGGAACGGAGCGACGGCCGTCGTCGCCGCGCCGTCGGCGCGGGCGGCGGGCGCGGGAACGACGTGCGGGAACGAGGACGTGCGGGAACGAGGCGAGGGCCCCGGAGACCAGGTGGTCTCCGGGGCCCTCGGCGTTCCGGGCGCGGGCCCGGATCAGCGCATCTTGCCGCCGCGCGGCATCTTCATGCCCTTCGGCATGGGGCCCTTCGGCAGCGGCATGTTGCTCATGAGGTCGCCCATGGCGCGCAGCCGGTCGTTGACCTGGGTCACCTGGGGGCCGCCGAGGACGCGGGGGAACTTCAGCAGGGTGGTGCGGACCTTCTTGAGGGGCACCTCGCCCTCGCCGGTGCCGACGATGATGTCGTGGACCGGGACCTCGGGGAGGATGCGGGCCATCCGCTTCTTCTCGGCGGCGAGGAGGGCCTTGACCCGGTTCGGGTTGCCCTCGCCCACGAGCACGATGCCGGCCTTGCCGACCGCGCGGTGGACGATGTCCTGGCTGCGGTTCATGGCGACGGCCGGGGTGGTGGTCCAGCCGCGGCCCACGTTGTCGAGCACCGCCGCGGCGGCGCCCGGCTGGCCCTCCATCTGTCCGAAGGCGGCCTTCTCGGCGCGCCGTCCGAACACGATCGCCGTGGCCAGGAAGGCCACCAGCAGACCGAGGATGCCCAGGTAGACCGGGTGACCGAGCAGGAAGCCGATCCCCAGGAACACACCGAGGGTGAGGAGTGCCACGCCCGCGAGGATGAACCCGATCTTCGGGTCCGCGCGACGGGTCATCTTGAACGTCAGTGCGATCTGCTTGAGTCGCCCGGGGTTCGCGGACTCGCCCGCGTTTGCCTTGCTCGCCATGTAGCGAAGTTTACGTGCCCTACGGCGTACGGGAAGCCGCGGCCTCGAGTACGTGCTCGGTTTCCACGCGGTCGTGGGCCCGGCGGCGGTCCTCCAGCACGGCGCTCCACGCGTTGCGGCGGGCGGTCCGGATGAACAGCGTCTCCACGGCCCGGAAGGCGTCGGTGACGGTCGGGATGGCAATGGCGCGTACGGGCGCGGCCTGCATGATGACGATCCCTTCTCGGTGCTGCGCATCGGGGGTGAGTGCGGTGCGTGCAGCAAGCGTCACTGACTGGTGTTACCAGCGCGTGACCGGTCGGTCAAACGGCGGTGAAGCCTGGTGGGGCGCGTGTCGCGGTTCCGGCGGCGACCCCCGGAGACGACGGAGCGGCCCGGACCCCTCCCCACCTGGGGAGGAGTGCACGGGCCGCTCCGGTGCGGCGTTCGAACGGCGATTACCGTTCAGTAACCACTTGTGAGTGAGTTCACACGGTCCCGACGGGGCTGGTCCGCTTCTCCATGGCCTGCTGGTACAGGCGTCCGGCGCGGTACGAGGACCGGACCAGCGGCCCGGACATCACGCCGGAGAAGCCGATCTCCTCGGCCTCCTTCGCCAGCTCCACGAACTCGGCCGGCTTCACCCAGCGCTCCACGGGGTGGTGCCGCGGCGAGGGCCGCAGGTACTGGGTGATGGTGATCAGCTCGCAGCCGGCCGCGTGCAGGTCGCGCAGGGCCTCGCTGACCTCCTCGCGCTCCTCGCCCATGCCGAGGATCAGGTTCGACTTCGTGACCAGGCCGTACTCGCGGGCCTTGGTGATCACGTCGAGGGAGCGCTCGTAGCGGAAACCGGGACGGATCCGCTTGAAGATCCGCGGCACGGTCTCGACGTTGTGCGCGAAGACCTCGGGACGGGAGGCGAAGACCTCCTCCAGCAGCTCCGGCACGGCGTTGAAGTCCGGGGCCAGCAGCTCGACCTTGGTGTGACCGGCCTCGCGGTCCGCGGTCTGCTGGTGGATCTGCCGGACCGTCTCCGCGTACAGCCAGGCGCCGCCGTCGGCCAGGTCGTCGCGGGCGACGCCGGTGATCGTGGCGTAGTTCAGGTCCATGGTGACCACGGACTCGCCCACGCGGCGGGGCTCGTCGCGGTCCAGGGCCTCCGGCTTGCCGGTGTCGATCTGGCAGAAGTCACAGCGCCGGGTGCACTGGTCGCCGCCGATGAGGAAGGTGGCCTCGCGGTCCTCCCAGCACTCGTAGATGTTGGGACAGCCGGCCTCCTGGCACACCGTGTGCAGCCCCTCGCCCTTCACGAGGGCCTGCATCTTCGTGTACTCGGGCCCCATCTTCGCCCGGGTCTTGATCCACTCGGGCTTGCGCTCGATGGGGGTCTGGCTGTTCCGGACCTCCAGGCGCAGCATCTTGCGTCCGTCGGGTGCGACTGCGGACACGACCGGCGCCCCTTTCTGCTTCTCGCGGATCCCGCGGGGTTCCGCGGCATTCGATTCTGCGGCGCCCACCAGGGTACGCCCGTCATTCGTACGCTCTTACGTCCGGCCAACCTGCGACTGCCCGAGGGCATTCCCGCCGGTCCGTGGCCGGGCGCGGGTGGATCAGGTCGCGGCGGCCCGTTCGACCTCGCGGGGCCGCAGGTCGGCGTTCTCCAGGACCTCGGCCAGGTGGCGCTCCGCGACCGGCAGCACCTCCGCGATGGTCAGGTCCCGACCCAGCTCGGCTGCGAGCGAGGTCACACCGGCGTCCCGGATCCCACAGGGGATGATCCGGTCGAACCAGGTGCTGTCGGGGTTCACGTTCAGGGCGAAGCCGTGCATGGTCACGCCCTTGGCCACCCGGATGCCGATGGCGGCCAGCTTGCGGTCCTCGCGGCGCTGTCCGGCGTTGGAGGGGGCGTACTCGGGGCCGTTCAGCCGCGGGTCGAACTCCTCGTCCGTCAGGCGCGGGTCGAAGTCCAGGGAGAGGCCGCCCAGCGCGGGGCGCCGCTCCACCGGGTCGCCGAGGACCCAGACCCCGCTGCGGCCCTCGATCCGGGTGGTCTCCACCCCGAACTCCGCGGCCGTGCGGATCAGCGCCTCCTCCAGGCGGCGCACGTGCGCCACCACGTCCACCGGACGGGGCAGCTTCATGATCGGGTAGCCCACGAGCTGGCCCGGGCCGTGCCAGGTGATCTTCCCGCCGCGGTCGACGTCCACCACGGGGGTGCCGTCCAGCGGCCGCTCCACGTCGGCGGTGCGGCGGCCCGCGGTGTAGACCGGGGGGTGCTCCAGCAGCAGGCAGGTGTCGGGGGCCTCGTCGGCGAACCGCGCGGCGTGCACGCGCCGCTGCTCCTCCCACGCCCGCGTGTACTCGACGGCCTCGGGCCCGAAGCCCAGCCGGACAAACCGCAGCTCAGCCACCGCAGCGCCTCCTCATTGAACCTGCCGTGTGCACCTATCGCACACGGCAAGGGTACGGCGGCCCCTCATTCCCCCGGAGGGGGGCCGCCCCGCCGGGCCCGCGGGGCCCGTCCGGCGGGTGCGCGGCGGCGGCGCGGGCGGTCCGGGTCGTCCTCGGCGCGGGGCAGTTCCCGGTGGCCCTCGGAGTGGTCGTTCACCCAGCCGCACACCCCGCAGGCGTACCGGCCGTCGAGCCCGGCGATCAGGGTCCCGCAGCGCCGGCACTCCGCCTCGGTGATCTCCGGGGCGGGGAGCGGCTCCCGGCGGAGCGCGTCCTGCGGCCGGCCGGTCGGGCCGTGCGGGTGGGGCCGGTGGTGCGGGCTCATGTCGGGCAGCGTACGCGGGCGCGTAAGGCCCGGACGTAAAGGGGCGGACGTAAAGGGGCGGCACCGTTCTTCGCACGATCGGATGAATGTGGGGCAGAGCGGGCGGCGCGGGCGGAGTTGGCCGCTACATTCGCGCCGTTCATCAGGGCCGGTAGTCCGGTCAGGAAGTCAGGAGACCGTGGAGCCGATGACGGAACGACCCCCGCAGCGCGTCCCCAACCGGCAGCTCGCGTCACTGATCGCGGAAGCGGGCTTCTCCAACGCCGGTCTGGCCCGCCGGGTGGACCAGCTCGGCCTGGAACACGGTCTCGACCTGCGCTACGACAAGACCTCGGTGACCCGCTGGCTGCGCGGCCAGCAGCCGCGCGGCACCACCCCCGCCCTCATCGCCGAGGTGTTCACCCGCCGGCTCGGCCGCCGGCTGTCCGCCCAGGACCTCGGCCTCGACGCCTGCGCCCCCGTCTACGCGGGGCTGGAGTTCGCCGCCACCCCCGAGGAGGCCGTGGACATCGCCAGCGGCCTGTGGCGCAAGGACTCGGGCAGCCACACCGAGCTCCGCAAGATCGCCTTCACCCCGGCCGGACTCGTGGTGCCCAGCCGGGACTGGCTGATCGGCCGGGCCGACGAGCGGGTCGGCCGCGGCGAGCCCGTCCCGCCCGCCCACCGGGTCCCCGGCCAGGGCCGCACCGCCGCCGTTCCCCGACAGCGCCAGATCGACCGCGGCCCCGGCCAGCGGGTCACCGGCGGTGACATCGCGGCCCTCCGCTCCGTCGCCGAGCTCTTCCGCACCCTGGACCACGCCTACGGCGGCGGCCACGCCCGACAGGCCCTGGTCCGGTACCTGGAGCACGAGGCCGAGCCCATGCTCCGCGGCACCTACGGCGAGACCACCGGCCGCCGGCTCTTCGCGGCGGCGGCCGACCTGACCCGGCTCGCGGGCTGGACCTCGTACGACATCGCCGCGCACGGCCTGGCCCAGCGCTACTTCGTGCAGGCGCTGCGGCTCGCCCAGGCCGCCGGGGACCGGGCCTACGGGGCCTACGTGCTCGTCACCATGAGCCGGCAGGCCGTCTACCTCGGCCACGGCCGGGAAGCCGTGCAGCTGGCCCGGGTGGCCCAGCAGGGGGTCGGCGCGGGGGCGCCCCCGGTGATGCAGGCCCTGCTGCACGCGGCGGAGGCCCGCGGCCACGGGGTCCTCGGCGAGGTCCGCGCCTGCACCTCCTCCCTGGTGCGGGCCGAGCGCTCGCTGGCCGCCGCCCGACCCGGGGACGACGTACCGCCCTGGGCCCGCTTCTTCGACGAGGCCCAGCTCGCGGACGAGTTCGGGCACTGCCACCGCGATCTCCAGCAGTACCGGGCCGCCGCCCAGCACGCCGAGCGCTCCCTCCAGCTCCGGGCCCCCGGCTACGCCCGGTCCCGGCTGTTCTGCCGGGTGGTGCTGGCCACCGCCCGGCTGGGCCTCGGCGAGCTGGAGACCGCCTGCCAGCTGGGTGCCGAGGCCGCGCAGCAGGCCACCGAGATGCGCTCCGTCCGGGCGGTGGAGTACGTCCGCGACTTCGAGCGGCGCCTGGAGCCCTACCGGGACGCCGGGCCGGTCCGCACCTACCGGGACCGCGTCGCCGCCTTGCTCTGAGCCCCGACGGGCGGGTACGGGGGCGGCCGGGCGGTGCGGACCCGCACCGCCCGGCCGCCCCCGCGGTCGGCTCAGGCCGCGGCGGGCAACGGCACCGGGACCTCGGCCGCCGGCACCCCGAAGTCCCGCAGCACCGCCCGGGAGGCCCGCCGCGCCGAGTACAGGGCCCCCTGGACGGTGTTGGTGTCCCGGTGGTCCCCGCACACGTACAGCCCGGCCAGCACCCGCACCGGCCGCCTCAGGTCGTGCGGCGGGGGCATCGCCGGGACCGCCTCCGGGGTGTGGTGCACCGCCAACGTCTCCCAGTCCCCCGTGGACACCCCGTACAGGGCGGCCAGGTGCGCCCGCACCTCCTGCTCCGCGGGCGGCGCCCCCAGCACCGTCGAGGTCACCAGGGTCCGCCCGCGCGGAGCCCGGGAGGGGTCCACCGCGCTCATCACGGCCGTGTGCGCCACCGGCCCGCGCCGGTCCGCGTCCAGCAACAGGGCCGGCCCGGTCCCGGGGGCCTCCGGAGCCGTGTGGTGGAACACCGTCACCGGGTGGAACCCCGGCACCCGCAGCCCCGGCAGCAGGGCCGCCGCCGCCCGGGCCCCGGTGGCCAGCAGCACCGACCGACAGCCGAAGGTGCCGTGCTCCTCGGTGACCACCGCGCTCGTGGACACCGAACGGACCCGGACCCCGGTGTGCACGGTGCCCGGCGGCAGTCCCGCCGCCAACAGCTCCGGCAGCGCCGCCGCCCCACCCTCGGGCACCGCGAGCCGCCCCAGCGCGAAGGCCCGCAGGGCCAGGTCCGCGCAGCGCCGGGAGGTACCCAGCTCCGGATCGCAGAGCAGGGCCGCCAGCAGGGGCCGCAGCGCCCCGCCGAAGGCGCGGGGCAGGACCGCGGCGGCGGTGGCCTCGGGCCGGGCCAGCAGCCGCTCCACCGGGAGGGCCGCCAGTCGGGCCAGGGCCGAGCTCAGGCGGGCCTGGTCCAGGGAGCGGGCCCGCAGGGCCCGGGCGGTGCCGCGGGCCCCGGGCACGGCCCGGCCCCGGCCGCCGGTGACGAGCCCGCCCCGACGGCCCTCGCCCTGGAGCAGCACCCCCGGCGCGAAGGTGCGCAACCGCAGCTCCGCCAGGGCGGGGCTCCGGTCGAGTTCGGGATAGCTGGTGCTGAGGAGCTGTCCGATCCGGTCGAGGCGGAAGCCGTCCACGGAGTCGGTGGCCATGCGGCCGCCCGGCTCCTCGGCCGATTCCAGGACGGTGACGGTGACTCCGGCACCGATGAGGTGGTGTGCCGCCGACAGTCCCGAGACTCCGGCTCCCACTATGACGACGTCCGCGTGGTGTGCGCTGCTGAGCACGTGCCCCTCCCCGAGGTCGGCGCGGCTGGTGGCAGTCCTCTTTCCCCCAACGGGCCGAGGGAATGCCGCACTTCGCCGACGGACTGGGCGCAAGTCCGGTCGCATGCGGTCGCACGCCGGTCGCACGGCGGTGGCTTTCGGTCGTGTTCCGGGGGCGCGGGACCGCCGCCGACGGGGCGGACGGAACCGGGCCGAAGCCCCCGGAACCGCGCCCCCGCTCAGGCGTCCGGGCCGGTCAGCGCCGCGCGCACGGCCTCGTCGATCTCCGGGAAGGTGAAGCGGAATCCGGACTCCTGGAGGGCGCGCGGAACGGCGCGCTGGCTGCCGAGCACGTCCTGGGAGAGTTCGCCGAGAGCGATCCGCAGGGCGAACTCCGGGACCGAGAAGACCGTCGGCCGCCGCAGCACCCGCCCCATCGCCTCCGTGATCTCACGGTTGGTCAGGGCCTCGGGGGCACAGAGGTTGACCGGGCCGGCGACCGTACGGGTCGTCAGCAGGTGGCGGAGCGCGGCCACCTCGTCGTAGAGGGAGATGAAGCTCCAGTACTGTCGGCCGTTCCCCAGCCGGCCCCCCAGCCCCGCCTTGAACAGCGGGAACATCCGCCCCCAGGCCCCGCCGCCGGCGGCCACCACCAGCCCGTTGCGCGCCAGGACGGTCCGGACCCCCGCCGCGGCCGCGGGGGCGGTCGCCGCCTCCCAGGCCACGCACACCTCCGGCAGGAAGCCCTCGCCCGCGGGGGACCGCTCGTCCACCACCCGGTCCCCGGTGTCCCCGTAGTAGCCGATCCCGGAGGCGCTCACCAGCACCTCCGGCGGCTCCGGGAGCGCGGCCAGCGCGGTGGCCAGGGTGGTGGTGCCGCGCACCCGGCTCTCCCGGATCTCCCGCTTGTACGCCTCCGTCCAGCGGTGGTCCCCGATCCCCGCGCCCGCCAGGTGCACCACCCCGGTGCAGCCCTCGAAGGCGGCGGGGTCCACCGTGCCCTCCCGGGGGTCCCAGCGGGCCTCGTCGGCGGCGGCCGGGTCCCTGCGCACCAGGCGCACCACCTCGTGTCCGTCCGCGCGCAGGGAGCGCACCAGCGCCTTGCCGATGAGACCGGTCGAGCCGGTGACCACGATCCGCATGGGGTCATCCTGCCCCGTATCGGGCCGTTCAGGTGCCGATCCACCGCCCGACGGCGTAGGTCACGGCCATCGCGAGGGCGCCACCGGCGACGTTGCGGAGCACGGCCCGGCCCCGGGGGGCACCCCCGAGGGCGGCGCTCACCGTCCCGCAGAGCGCGAGGGCCAGCAGTACGGCCACCACGGTGACGGGCACCCGGAGACCGGGCGGCGGCAGGAGGATCGCCAGCAGCGGCAGCAGCGCCCCGAGGGTGAAGGCGAGGAAGCTGGCGCCGGCCGCGTGCCAGGGGTTCGCGAGGCCGTCCGGCTCGATGCCGAGCTCCAGCCGGGCGTGGGCGCGCAGGGCGTCGCGCTCGGTGAGCTGCTCGGCGGCCTCCCGGGCCACGTCCTCGCTCAGGCCGCGGGCGGCGAGGAGCCGGGTCAGCTCGTCCAGCTCCGCCTCCGGGTCCTCGGCCAGCTCCTGCCGTTCGGCCTCCAGGGCGGCCCGCTCGGAATCCCGCTGGGAGCTCACGGACACGTACTCGCCCGCGGCCATCGACAGGGAGCCCGCCAGCAGCCCCGCCACACCCGCCGCGAGCAGGGCGGACCGGGAGGTGGTGGCGCCGGCGACGCCCACCACGAGGCCGGCCGTGGACACGATGCCGTCGTTGGCGCCCAGGACCCCGGCCCGCAGCCAGTTCAGCCGGGTGCCGAGGGCGTCGGGGGAGTCCGGGGCGTCGGGGACGGGCTGCCCGCCGGGGCCGGGGGAGCCCCCGGTGCTGGTGTCGGTCACGGCATCCACTGTCCGGCCGGTGCCCGTCCGGGGCCACCCGGGGTGCGGGGGCGGGCGAGCCGATGGAGGGTGAAGGGGTGAGGGTGAGGCGGCACGGCGGTGCGGAGCCGGGCTGGCTGCGCGGGGCGCCGCCGCCGCGGTGGGCCCGGCTGCTGCCCGCGGCGGCGCTGGTGCTGCTGGCACTGGCCCAGGTGGCCACGCCCTCCACGGTGGAACTCGGCTTCTTCCTGGCGGCGCTGCCCCCGGTGGCCGCCTTTTCGTACGGGGCCCTGGGCACGGCCGTCTTCGCGGTGCTGGTCCTGGTCCTCCTGGGGGTGCACAGTCTGGGCGTGGGGGCCGCGGGGACGGTGGACCTGGTCAACGTGGCCGCGGTCGGACTGCTCGGCGTGGTGATCGCCTGGGTCCGCCGGCGCCGGGACGCGCAGCTGGTGAGCGTGCGCACGGTGGCCGAGGCCGCCCAACTGGCGGTGCTGCCGCCGGTGCCGGAACGGGTGGGGCCGGTGCGCTGCGCGGGCTTCTACCGGGCCGCGCAGCGGGGCACGCTGGTCGGCGGGGACCTGTACGACGTCCGGCAGGGGCCGTACGGGGTGCGGGTGGTGGTCGGGGACGTCCAGGGCCACGGGCTGGCCGCGGTCGGCACGGTGGCGGCCCTGCTGGGCGCCTTCCGGGAGGGCGTGCTCGACGATCCGGGGCTCGCGGCCGTCGCGGCCCGGCTGGACCGGCGGCTCGTCGCGGACGCGGAGGCCGCCGGGGTGCGGCACGCCGAGGTGTTCGCGACGGCCGTGCTGCTGGAGTTCCCGCCGGGGGAACCGGGGGAACGGATCGTCCGGGTGGTGTCCTGCGGGCACCCGCCGGTGGTGCGGGTCCGGGGACGCCGCGGGACGGAACTGGTGGTGGAGCCGGGGGTGCCGCTCGGGCTGGGACTGGCCGGCCTGGATCCGCCGCCGGTGGCCGAGGTGGCCCTGGAGCCGGAGGACCTGCTGCTGGTCCACACCGACGGGGTGACCGAGGCGCGGGACCGGTCCGGGACCTTCTATCCGCTGCTGGACCGGCTGCCCGGTCTCCTCGCGGTGGCCCCCGAACCGGCCGACCTGGTGAACGAGCTGTGGCGGGACCTGTCGCGCTTCACCGACGGCCCGGCGGACGACGTGGCCGTCCTGGCCCTCACCCGACCGGGGCCTCTGACGGGGGCCTAGCCCGGGCGTGCCGCCCCCGGGTCACGGTTGCGCTCAATCGCCGCGCGGGCTGGGGTTCGTTCCCGTGCGTGATCGTGTGCGGCTCAGGGGTGCGCTCAAACGCCGCGCGGGCTGGATTCGGCTTCCCGTGTGGGGTCGTCCTTCGGTCACGGATGCGCTCAATCGCCGCGCGGGCCGGAGTGTGCCTCCCGGCGTTTGGTGTCCGCAGGGGCCACTTCCAGCCCGCGCGGCGTTTGAGCGCGCCGTGAGCCGCGGACGGCCGCGGGCGGAACAGCCCCCTCCGAGCCCGCGCGGCGTTTGAGCGCATCGGTGACCCGCGGACGGCCGCGGACCTCGGCACCCCCAGCCCCCGAAGCCCCGACCCCCTGGCCCCCGCGGGCACGCGTCAGTGGAGGAGGCGCATGCCGCCGGTGAGTTCGTGGAGGCAGCGGACCGCGGTGTCGGCGGGGCCGCCGGGGCCGGTGGAGGGGGCGTCTCCGACGGCCCAGACCTCCAGGGCCACCCGGATCGCGTCGGTGGCGGCCGCCGCCAGGAGGCGTACCTCCAGCGGGTCGGCTTCGGGGCCGGCCAGTCGGGCCAGGACGGGTACGAGCTGCTCCTCGGAGTCCTGGTTGACCCGGTACCAGACGGCCCGCAGCGCCGGGTCCCCGGTGGCGGCGCGCAGCAGCCCGCGGGTCCAGCGCAGTCCCTCCTGCTCGTCCTCGGGGACGGAGAGGGAGGTGACCACGGCCCGCTCCAGCGCCTCGCGCAGCGGCACCCCCGGGGTTTCGGCCGCCAGCTGTCCCCGCCAGGCGTCGGCGCCGCCGGCGAGCAGCGGGGCCACCGCGTCCTGCTTGCTGCGGAAGTACCGGTAGAAGGTGCGCAGCGCGACCCCGGCGGCGCGGGCGATGTCCTCGGCCGTGGTGCCGTCGGGTCCGTGCTCGGCGAACAGGGCGCAGGCGGCCCGGGCGATGTCGAGCTGGGTGGCGGCCTTGCGGCGTTCGGTGAGGGATTTCGGGCCGGGTTCGGTGCTGGGCTGGTACGGGCGCGGAGATCTCACCCCCGCAGGGTACTCCCGAGGATCCCTGTCCGGCACCTATTGTCAAAGTGGCAAAACGTGCCATCATTTTGGAGTACCCCCGTCCCCTCCACCGTGCACCCCGTGCCCGTACTCCGACAGGGAGCCTCCCCATGAACCGCTACGCAGGCCGTCGCGTCCTCGTCACCGGCGCCGGTTCCGGCATCGGCCGCGCCACCGTCCACCGCATCCTCGCCGAGGGCGGCCTCGTCCACGCCGCGGACGTGTCCGAGGCCGGGCTCAAGGTCACCGCCGAGCAGGCCGCGGCGGCCGGTCACGGCGACCGGCTGACGACCGCCCCGCTCGACATCTCCGACGAGGCGGCCGTGGGGGTGGCCGTACCCGCCGCCGTCGCCGCCCTCGGCGGTCTGGACGTCCTGGTCAACGCCGCGGGCATCCTGCGCTCCTCGCACACCCACGAGACCGGCCTCGACCTGTGGAACCAGGTGATAGGCGTCAACCTGACCGGCACCTTCCTGATGGTCCGCGCGGCCCTGCCGGCGCTGCTGGAGGGCTCCGCCCCGGTCATCGTGAACTTCAGCTCGACCTCCGCCTCCTTCGCGCACCCGTACATGGCGGCGTACGCGGCCTCCAAGGGCGGCATCCAGTCCATGACCCACTCCCTGGCCGCCGAGTACAGCAAGCAGGGCCTGCGCGCCGTCTGCGTGGCCCCCGGCTCCATCGAGAGCGGCATGACCACCGGCCCCGGCCCCGGGCTGCCCGAGGACACCGACTGGAGCCTCTTCACCAAGCTGGCCCCGGCCCTGGGCCAGGGCTTCGCGGGCCCGGAGACCGTCGCGGGCGTGGTCGCCATGCTGGGCTCCTCGGACGGTGCCTTCATCACCGGCACCGAGATCCGCATCGACGGCGGCACCCACTACTGACTCGTCCCGGCCCCGCGCGACGGTCCCCGCCCGACCGTCCGTCCGCTACGGGCCGACCGACCCCGGCCCGCCCGTGCCCCCCGGCCCGGAGCGCCGGGCCCGCCCGCACCCCCCGCGGGACCCCTATGGACGGCTCTGGGTGATCCAGTGCAAGCACCGAAGGGACGGCTGGTCCGGGAAACCCGTGGGCACGCCAGCTCTC